>NZ_DATBUP010000145.1:0-41796 GCF_036515995.1 Pedomonas sp.
TGCCGCCCAGAGCCTCGTTCATCTTCTCAAGGATGTGAGCGCGGCCCGCGTGAGCCTGCTCCAGCGCCACCTTCATGATCTCTTCGGTGATGCCGGCAACCTTGATGTCCATCTGCAGGGCGGTAATGCCCTCCGAGGTGCCTGCCACCTTGAAGTCCATGTCGCCGAGGTGGTCCTCGTCACCCAGAATGTCGGTCAGGACGGCAAAGTCCTTGCCTTCCAGGATGAGGCCCATGGCGATGCCCGAAACCGGGCGCACCAGCGGAACGCCAGCGTCCATCATCGATAGCGAACCACCGCAGACGGTCGCCATGGAGGAGGAGCCGTTGGACTCGGTGATGTCCGAGACCACGCGCAGGGTGTACGGGAACGCGTCCTTCGCAGGCAGAACCGGGCGCAGGGCGCGCCAGGCCAGCTTGCCGTGGCCCACTTCACGACGGCCTTGGAAGCCGAAGCGACCCACTTCGCCGACCGAATAGGACGGGAAGTTGTAGTGTAGCATGAAATGCTCGTGGCGGGTGCCGTCCAGGCTGTCGATCATCTGCTCGTCGTCGCCGGTGCCCAGCGTCGTGGTGACGATCGCCTGGGTCTCGCCGCGGGTGAACAGCGCCGAACCGTGGGTGCGCGGCAGAACCTGCGTCTGCACGTCGATCTGGCGAACCGTCTTGGTGTCGCGGCCGTCGATGCGCTTGCCGTCCTTCAGGATGGCGGTGCGGACGATGTCCTGCTCCAGCTTCTTCAGCAGCTTGCCGATGAGCTGACTACCGTGCTCCTCGCCCAGAGCCTCAACGGCCTTGGTCTTGGCGGCGTCGATGAGCGCGCGGCGCTCCGACTTGGCGGTGATGGCATAAGCGGCGCGCAGGTCGGCTTCCACCAGATCGCGCAGAGCCTTCTCGACAGCCGAGGTGTCCGGCTTCTCGGCCAGAACCCACGGTTCCTTCGCAGCGGCTTCGGCCAGGTCGATGATGGCGTCGATGACCGGGTGAGCGGCCTTCTGGCCGAACATCACGGCGCCGAGCATCACGTCTTCCGGCAGTTCCTTGGCTTCGGATTCAACCATCAGCACGGCGTCGCGGGTGCCGGAGACGACCAGATCCAGAGCGGATTCCTGCATCTGCTCGACGGTCGGGTTCAGCACGTATTCGCCGTTGATGTAACCAACGCGAGCGCCGCCGATCGGGCCCAGGAACGGAATGCCAGAGAGGGTGAGGGCGGCCGAAGCGCCAACCATCGCCACCACGTCCGGATCGTTCTCGCCGTCGTAGGACATGGTCTGACAGATCACGAGGACTTCGTTATAGAAGCCTTCCGGGAACAGCGGGCGGATCGGGCGGTCGATCAGGCGGGAGATCAGGGTCTCACGCTCGGTCGGGCGGCCTTCGCGCTTGAAATAGCCGCCCGGAATCTTGCCGGCGGCGAAAAACTTTTCCTGATAGTGGACGGTCAACGGAAAGAAGTCCTGACCTTCCTTGACGCTCTTGGCACCGACCACGGTGCAGAGAACGGCGGTTTCGCCGTAGGTGGCCAGCACAGCGCCATCGGCCTGACGGGCAATACGGCCCGTTTCCAGAGTGAGCTTGCGCCCGCCCCAGATCACTTCTTTCTTCTGAATATCAAACATTGAATGTCTTTCTCATCCGCAACCGGGCCCTATTGCCCAGCCGCACAGCTGGTGAGTTGTCGGGATCAATTCCCGCAGGTCGCTGCTGATCAACGCCTGCGATCGTCCCCGGTATCCGCCTGTGGGAAAAGGTGTCGTCCAGTGAGCGCGGCGGGAAACGCTCCGGGCAAGGACTGTGCCTCAAGACGCAACAAACTCAAAGGCCCATGAGGGGCCCGTTCGCCGGAAAATATACCCGGCTTATATTTCGTACGGCCCAATAAGCAAAACGGTTCAATAAGCAAAACGGGGAGGAAGCGGCCAATGGCCGTCTCCTCCCCGCCTGCTAAAACCGCTTTTGGTTCTGTATCCGCAATTAGCGGCGCAGACCCAGGCGCTCGATCAGAGCCTGATAGCGAGCCACGTCGCGCGACTTCACGTAGTCGAGCAGCTTGCGACGCTTGTTGACCAGCATCAGAAGGCCACGACGGGAGTGGTTGTCCTTCTTGTGGGTCTTGAAGTGCTCGGTCAGGTTGGCAATGCGCTCGGAGAGGATCGCGACCTGGACTTCCGGCGAACCGGTGTCGTTGCCCGCGCGGGCGAAGTCAGAAATGATTGCCTGCTTCTTTTCAGCCGTAACCGACATCATGGTCTCCTTATCAAATCAGGTTTAGGCCCCTCAGCACGCGAACCTGGCCGTCAACGGCCTCGACGATGGCAACGGGCGTCTGCCCATCCATCGCCATGTAGGTCCCCGGACTAAGGGAAGACCCGTCCAGCCTCTGACCCTGCCGCAGCAGGAGGGCTTCGCGGGGGGCGACCGCCAAAGCCGGGATGTCGTCCAGCCCTGCGGTCACAGGCAAAAGCGCCTGTTCCGGTTGCTGCTCTTGAACGAGAGTCGCAAGATTGTCCAGCAGAATCGAGGTTTTCAACTCGAACGGCCCCGCCTTGGTGCGGCGCAGAACAGAGACGTATCCGACTGTCCCCAGCGCCCTGGCGATGTCCCGCGCGAGCGAGCGGATATAGGTGCCCTTGGAGCACAGGCAGGAGAAACGCGCCTCCGTCTCGCTCATGCCGACCAGTTCCAGCCGGTGGATGGTGACGCGGCGGGACTTCAGCTCCACCGTCTCCCCGGCGCGGGCGAGGGCATAGGCGCGCTCGCCGTCCACCTTCAGCGCGGAGTAGATGGGGGGCACCTGCTCGATCTCACCCGTAAAGCGGGGGAGCACGGCGCGAACGGCCGCCTCATCCGGTATCACGTCCGACGTGGCGATGACTTCCCCCTCGCCATCGTCGGTCGAGCGGGCCTCGCCAAAGCGGAGCGTGAAGTCATAGCCCTTGGTGGCGTCCAGAATGTAGCCGGTCAGCTTGGTCGCCTCGCCCAGAGCGATAGGCAGAACGCCCGTCGCCAGCGGATCGAGCGTGCCGCCGTGGCCGATCTTCCAGCCCTTGGGCAGACGCCCGCGCAGGATGCGCTTGCAGGCAGCCACGACCTGACCGCTGCTCATGCCCAGCGGCTTGTCGATGTTCAGCCATCCGTGCAGGGGGCGCTGCAAGGAGGAACCCTCAAGCGGGCGGGCCTGCTGCTCGCTCATGCGTCCCGGTCTTGGTCGTCGTTGCCGCCGGAGAGCATGCGCGGGCCAGTGTCCTCGCCGTCTTCATCTTCGTCGTCTTCCGGGATCTGGTAGCGGCCCAGATCCTGCGCTACGCGCGGGTCACGCAGCAACGAGTCGATCTTGCTCGCCTCGTTGAAGCTCTCGTCCACCCGGAACACCAGATTGGGCGTGTATTTCATCGTGCGGAGGCGGTGGCCCACTTCGCCCTTCAGAAACCGGGCGTTGCGGCGCAGGGCCGCCATCACCTCGGGCTCGTCGGTCCCGCCCAGCGGCACGACGAACACGGTGGCATGGCGCAGGTCGGGCGACACGCGCACTTCGGTCACCGTCACCAGATGCTTCGCAAGCACGTCATCCTGCACATTGCCGCGTGCCAGCACCTCGGAGAGCGCATGGCGAATCTGCTCGCCGACGCGCAGCAACCGCACGGAGCGGCCGGTGTCTGTGGATTGTTGGCGCATGGTTCGTGTCCTTCGGCTCTGTGAGCCCTGCGTTAGTACATTTTCTCTGCTTTTTGCAGGGGGCTTGAGCCCCTGCGCCCCGTCCGTTTCGATGGTGCGCGCCGTTCATGGCCGGTGCGCCCTTTCGTGAGCCGGGGTGTTTGGGCAGCGCGCATCAGGCGGGGTAAAGCCGTGCCGTTCGCGCGTTCCTGAAAAACGAATGGAAGTGCAAAGGGGAAGCCCTTTGCGGCAAAACCCTATCAAAGCCCGGGAGCTGACAAAAATCCAGATCTCAGGCCCTGCCAAATCTCAGGCCCTGCCAAAACTCGAGCCCTGAACGCCGTTGCGGGCGGCTTCTCCTGGTCCTGTTGCCACAGGCCCTGGAAAAACCGCCCGCGGGCGTGACGAAAGGGAAGCGGGGGCTCTGTTGCCAGAACCCCCGCAAGTCATCAGAGCGTGCGCTCGCGCTGCTCGATTTCGTAGGCTTCGATGATGTCGCCGACCTTGATGTCCTGGAAGTTTTCCAGCGTGACACCGCACTCGAGGCCTGCGCGGACCTCGTTGACGTCGTCCTTGAAGCGACGCAGCGAAGAGAGCGCGCCGTTGTAGACGATGACGTCGTCGCGCAGGATGCGAGCCTTGAGGTTGCGGCGCAGGTTGCCTTCGCGGACGATAAGACCTGCTGCGCGACCGGCCTTGCCTGCCGAGAACACGTCGCGGACTTCGGCGCGGCCAACCACATTCTCCACCATCTCCGGACCCAGCTGACCGGCCATGGCGGCCTTCATGTCGTCAATCAGGTCATAGATGATGTCGTAGTACTTCAGCACCACGCCGTCGCGCTCGGCCACTTCGCGAGCCTTGGCGTTGGCGCGGACGTTGAAGCCCACGATCGGTGCGTTGGAGGCCTTGGCCAGCGTCACGTCGGATTCGGTGATGCCACCGACCGCTGCGTGCAGAACGCGGGTCTTGATCTCCTCGGTGGAAAGCTTGGACACGGCCTGCGAGATCGCCTCGACGGAGCCATGCACGTCGGCCTTGATGACCACCGGGAATTCCTGAGCCTTGTTGGCCTTGAGGGCCGAGAACATGGACTCGAGGGTCGTCGGGGCCACGGCCTGACGCTTCCGCTGCGCGAGGGTGGCGCGGTATTCGGCCACTTCGCGAGCACGGGCTTCGTTCTCCACAACCGAGAAGCTGTCGCCAGCACCCGGAACGCCGGAGATACCCAGGATCTCGACCGGCTGGCTCGGGCCAGCCTGCTTCACCTGACGGCCCTTGTCGTCCACCAGCGCACGAACCTTGCCCCACTCTGCGCCGACGACGAAGATGTCGCCGACCTTGAGCGTACCGCGGCTGACCAGCACGGTTGCCACCGGACCACGGCCCTTGTCGAGCTTGGCTTCGATGACGGTGCCTTCCGCCGGACGGTCTGGGTTGGCCTTCAGCTCGAGCAGTTCCGCCTGCAGCAGGATCTTCTCGGTCAGTTCATCCAGGCCGATCTTCTTGAGCGCCGAGACTTCCACGTCCTGCACTTCGCCGCCGAAGGCTTCGACCTGCACGTTGTGGTTCAGCAGCATCTCGCGAACCTTGGTCGGGTTCGCTGCCGGCTTGTCGACTTTGTTGATCGCCACGATCATCGGAACGCCAGCAGCCTTGGTGTGGTTGATGGCTTCGATGGTCTGCGGCATCAGGCCGTCGTCGGCCGCCACAACCAGGATGACGATGTCGGTGACGTTTGCACCGCGCGCACGCATCTCGGTGAAGGCTTCGTGGCCCGGGGTGTCGAGGAAGCTGATCTTCTCGCCGCCCTTCAGCGTCACCTGGTACGCACCGATGTGCTGGGTGATGCCGCCGGCTTCGCCCTGCACCACGTCGGTGCCGCGCAGGGCATCGAGCAGCGAGGTCTTGCCGTGGTCGACGTGACCCATGATGGTCACCACCGGCGGACGCGCCTTCAGCGATTCCGGAGCGTCCTCGCCACCGGTCAGGCCGATTTCGACGTCGGACTCAGCCACGCGCTTCACGGTGTGACCGAAATCGGTGACGATCAGTTCAGCGGTGTCCTGGTCGATCGACTGGTTCAGCGTCACCACCATGCCCATCTTGAACAGGGCCTTGATGACGTCCGAGCCGCGCTCGGCCATACGGTTGGCCAGTTCCTGAACCGTGATGGATTCCGGAACGACCACCTCGCGGACCTGCTTCGCGGACGGACCCTGCGAAGCGTGCGAACGCTTTTCCTTTTCGCGGGCGCGCTTCAGAGCGGCCAGCGAGCGGACACGGACCGAGTCGTCGTCGTTGAGCGCACGCACCACGGTGAGCTTGCCGGACTGGCGACGCTCATCGGTACGCGGGCGGGCAACCTTCGGAGCCTCGGGCTTGCGCTTGGCCGGACCGGCAGGGCCACGACGGACCTCTTCCTCTTCGTCGGCCGTAACCGGGCGGGCCTTGGCCGGACGCTCGGCGCCGGCTGCCGGAGCAGCTGCAGCCGCGGCGCGGTCCTCGGCAGCCGGCTTCGGCTGAGCGGCCTTGCGCTTGGCTTCTTCTTCCTTGCGCTTGGCTTCCTCGGCGGCGAGGCGAGCAGCCTCTTCCTCGGCCTTGCGCTTGGCTTCGCGCGCTTCCTTCTCGGCCAGCTGAGCGGCTTCGCGCTCGGCATCGGCGCGGCGGCGCTGTTCTTCCAGAGCGCGCATGCGCTCTTCCTCGGCCTGGCGCAGAGCAGCCTGGACGCGTTCCTGACGGGTCAGGCGGTCAAGGTCGCTGATCGGGCCGCCGCCGCCAGCGCCGCCACGGCGCTGCTGCTGGCCACCACGACCCTGCTGCTGGCCGCCACGGCCCTGCTGCGGACCACGGCCACCATCACGGCCGCCGTCACGACCCGTGCGACCGCCCTGGGGCTGGCCACCGCGGTTGTCGCCGCGGTTGTCACGACCGTCACGACCCTGCGGCTGTGCCGGTTTCGGCGCGGCCGGGGCTGCCGGAGCAGCCGGGCGGGTCTCGGCGACCGGGGTGGGTTCGGGAGCAGGTGCGGGCTCCGGTTCGGGCTGTGCCACGACCGGGGCAGGAGCGGGTTCCGGCTCGGGCTCGGGTGCCGGTGCAGGCTCCGGAGCCACTACAACGGGCTCACGGACGGGCTCGGGCTCGACAGCCACGGGCTCGGGGGCCGGGGCGGGCGCGGGCTCAGGCGCGGGAGCCGCTTCAACCGTTTCCGGCTGAATCTCGGTCTGGGGCTCCAAGGTTTCCACCTCGGCCTCCATCTCCTCGCGATGATCGTCCTCACCGGGGCGCTTCAGCACGCGGCGCTTCTTCACCTCGACCATCACAGTCTTGGAGCGCCCGTGGCTAAAGCTCTGCTTGACCTTGCCGGCTTCAATTGTTTTCTTGATGCCCAGCGGTGGCCGCGAGCCCAGGGTGAGTTTCTTATCGTCAGTCATCCACGAACCGTCCCAATTTCCGAGCCCGGAAATTCTACAAAAGCACACCAGCGGCGCGCGTCTTCCAAGATTCGACGCGCGGCACCCGAGTCGGTGATCGCAGCGTGTACCACATTTTCACGGCCCAACGCCAAGCTCAATTCGGCTCTGGCGACGGGCAGCCGCAGCATATAACCGTCAGGCCGGATTTGGCGCAACGCACCGTCCAGCTTGGCGGCCCCATCGTGGGCTGCATCACCTGCATGCACCAGAGCATATACGCGCCCGGTGCGGATAGCACTGAGAATCCGGTCGAACCCGAAAGACAGTTTTCCGGCCCGATTCTCCAGTCCAAGGCGAGAGAGACAACGCTTCTCCAGCCCCGCGGCAATCTGATCCGGGAAATTTTCCGGAACGACCAGACTCCGTGCGTCCACCTTGAGAGTGCGCGCGGCCTGGCCTTTCAGCTTGCCCTTGGCGATGGCCGTCTCGAGCGCCGGACGGTCGGGGCTAATCCATGCGCCCCGTCCGCCGAGTTTCGAGCCGAGATCGGCCACAAGCTCGCCCTCGGGGCCGACAACGAGGCGTATAAGCCCCGCGCGGTCCCCGCTTTCACCAGTGAGAAGACAGCGCCTCTCAGATATATCATCAGCGTCAGTCTTGTTCACTCGTTTCCTCTGCTTCGTCCTCGAACCAGTGGGCGCGCGCGGCCATGATGACTGCGTTGCCCTCTTCCTCGCTGAGGCCAAATTCCTTCAGGATGCCGTCCCGCTTCGACACCAGTTCGTCGGTGGCGAGGTCGGCCAGATCATCCAGCGTCTTGATGCCCGCCTTGCCCAGCGTCACCAGCATCGGCTCGGTGAGCGCTTCAATGGCGGCCAGTTCGTCGGTCACACCCAGTTCGCGGCGCTCTTCGCGCGCCTTCTCGGCCTGACGCTCCAGCGCTTCCTGAGCGCGGTTCTGAAGCTCGGAGGCGACGTCCTCGTCCAGGCCCTCGATCTCGGCCAGGTCCTCGACTTCAACGTAAGCCACTTCCTCCAGCTCGGTGAAGCCTTCGGCCACCAGCAGCTGGGCGAGGGTTTCATCAACGTCCAGTTCGTTGATGAACATCTCGGAGCGTTCCTTGAATTCCTTCTGGCGGCGCTCGGACTCTTCAGCCTCGGTGAGGATGTCGATGGTCCACCCGGTGAGCTGGCTGGCCAGACGCACGTTCTGACCGCGACGGCCGATGGCGAGGCTCAGCTGGTCGTCGGGCACCACCACCTCGATGCGGCGGTCTTCCTCGTCCAGAACCACCTTGGTCACTTCAGCCGGCTGCAGTGCGTTCACGATAAACGTGGCCGGATCCGGCGACCAGGGGATGATGTCGATCTTCTCGCCCTGCAGTTCCTGCACAACCGCCTGAACGCGGCTGCCCTTCATGCCGACGCAGGCGCCGACCGGGTCGATGGAGCTGTCGTTGGAGATGACGCCGATCTTGGCGCGCGAGCCCGGATCGCGGGCAACGGCCTTGATCTCGATGACGCCGTCATAGATCTCCGGCACTTCCTGGGCGAACAGCTTGCGCATGAAATCGCCGTGAGCGCGGGAGAGGAAAATCTGCGGACCACGGTTTTCGCGGCGCACGCTGGCGATGTAGGCGCGAACGCGATCGCCGACGCGCAGGGTTTCGCGCGGAATCTGCTGGTCGCGGCGGATCACGCCTTCGGCGCGGCCCAGATCCACGACGACGTGGCCGAACTCGACGCGCTTCACGACGCCGGTGATGACCTCGCCCACGCGATCCTTGTATTCGCTATACTGACGCTCACGCTCGGCATCGCGCACCTTTTGCACGATCACCTGCTTGGCGGTCTGCGCGGCGATGCGGCCGAAGTCCAGCGGCGGCAGCGGGTCGGCGATGAAGTCGCCAATGGCCGCGCCTTCCTTGCGGGACTGGGCATCGAAGATGGAGATCTGCTTGAACAGGTCGTCCGGCTGCTCAACCACCTCCACGACACGCCACAGGCGCATGTCGCCGGTGCGCGGATCGATCTTGGCGCGGATATCGTTTTCCGAACCGTAGCGGGCGCGGGCGGCGCGCTGGATCGCCTCCTCCATCGCCTCGAGCACGACGCTCTTGTCGATGCCCTTTTCGCGCGCCACGGCGTCGGCGATGGCAAGCAGTTCCATTTTGTTGGCGCTGACGGCGGTAGCCATGATGTCCTCGCGTCGTTGTTCTCAGCTTTCGTCTATTCCGGAGTTCCGGAACAACCTGGCCTAGTTGTCGTCCGTCTCCGAAGAGACATCCCTGGATGCAGTGGCGGCCGCTTCTTCCTCGGCGTCCACCGCTGCGAACCAACTCTTGTTACCCTTGGGCGACTTGCCCTTCGAGCCCCGGGCCTTGCCGCCTTTCAGCGGCTTTTCCTTCTGGGGCTTCGGATCCTTCAGGCCGGCTGCGCGGCGGGCCGCGCGTTCCTCGGCCTGCGCGGCGGCTTCGGCTTCCACCTGCTCGCGCCACTCGGGAACGGTGGCATTCACCAGCCGGTCGGTGAGCAGCAGCTTGGCGGAGTCGATGTCGGCCAGCGGAATGCGGTAGGCTTCCTGGTCCTTCTCGCCCCGGAACAGCACCTCTTCGCCGTCCAGCCCTTCAAGCACGCCATTATGGCGCTTGCGGCCGTTCACCGGAGTGCGGGTGTTGATGCGGGCGTCATGGGTGGCCCAGGTCTGGTAATCCTTGGCGCGGGTCAGCGGACGGTCGATGCCCGGCGACGAGACTTCCAGTCGATACTCGCCTTCGATCGGGTCCAGCTCGTCCAGCATGTCGGAAATGGCGCGGCTGATCGCGGCGCAATCATCAATCACCAATTGGCCGGTATCGGGACGCTCTGCCATCACCTGGAGGGTGGCATTGCTTGCGCCGCCGCTGAACGAAATGCGCACCAATTCATAGCCCATCTTGGTGACGATGGGCTCAACCAGCTCGCGCAGACGTTCAATATTGACCAAAATCGTTTCCTGTAATGCTTGGAACAAAACCCTCGGGTTGCCGCCGCAGCCCCTGTGGCGACTTCCTCAAGGTATACCCGTGTGGAAGATTGCAAGGGATATAAGCCTAAATGGCAAGAAAGACAAGGCCACGCCTGATCAGGCTGTGGAAAAGAAATTCCACTGCAAATCCGGCCCCGGCGCAACCCCTCTATTTTAGGGGCGCAGGTAGCGGAAATACCAGATCGGGCGGCCTTCGGATTCTGCCCATGTACCGTATCGGGTGGCAGGCCAGTCGGCGGGCCGAACCTCCCAGTCCTGCGGACGCTCGGCGGTCCAGGCGAAATCGTCCCGCAGATTCATCTGCATCACCGTCCACTGCATGTAGATCGGGTGATCGGTCGCCACGCGGAATTCACCGCCCGGGCGAAGCTTGCGGGCCACCACGTCAAGCGGGCCCTGGTTCATGAACCGGCGCTTGGCGTGACGCGCCTTCGGCCACGGATCGGGATGCAGCAGAAACACGCGGCCCAGACTCGCATCGGGCAAGGCTTCCAGAACTTCCAGAGCATCGCCCATGTGAATGCGAATATTCGGCAGCTGTTTTTCATCGATATGGTTGAGCGCGCCGACAACGCCGGTCTGGAACGGCTCGCACCCGATGAAACCGATGTCCGGATTCGCCTCGGCCAGCGTCGCCATATGCTCGCCCTTGCCGAAGCCGATCTCCAGCCACACATCCGTCACGGGCGTGTCGAACAGGGTGGCGGGGTCCAGCGTCTGTCCTTCCGGCGGCACCGGCACGGCCACCTGCGGCAGCAAATCCTCCACCAGCTGCTGCTGGCGATTGCGCAGCTTGAAGCCTTTGCGCCGGCCATAGAGGCGGCGGATGGTGGTGGGATCCTGGGTCATGGGGCTGCTTGCCGTTCCTGCATTCCGTTACACTGGCCGAAGCCTGTCGGCCACGGCGGCGTCTTGTTAGCGCATCAAACCGGAAAGTGGGACCCGCTTTTCGGCAAATCCAGCGCTTGAGGAAAAATGGCGCGAATGCCGGCCAAGGCGTTGCCCGTTTGTCAGTGCTCCCGCAGTCGTTGCTCTCCTCTCCTGTGGTGCCCGACTCTGGTTGAGCCCGGCTCCGATTGAATCCGGCTCCCGTAATACCGGGCTTCCGTTATGTCCGGCACCGTGTCCTGGAGCGCTCAGCGGCGTCCTGCAAAGGCGCGCTGGCCCGTTTCCGTATCCGCCGGGGCCCCGATGCTGGTGCCGCGACTGGCGGTGCCGCCGGGTGGTGTCACATCCCGTGTTCCGGCCACACCTGGCGGCTGCGCAGGGTGAGGGCCGCGCCACAGGGATTGCAGCGTAATGCTCGCGCCGATGATGCCCGCCAGGGCGACGGTGAACCATGACTGCGCCAGCGGAGCCAGCAAGTCCTCATCGAACGGGACGAGGGGCATGAGGATGTAAATGACGAAACTGGAACCGCTGCTCAGGTTGGCGATGGTGAAGCCCGAATGCGCGCTCCCGTTTCCGGCGCGCCCCCTGCGACGGGACAGGGAGATTGCCGCGCCCACACCGGCAAACAGCACCGCCCCGATCAGCGACAGGAGGTAGAACTCTGCCGGAGTATGCGGAGCATGAGTATGCACGAGCTCGTGCAGGAAGCCGTGAAGGCCCCCAATGGCGGAGGTGCTCAAGGGTAAAAGCTCAGGCGGACAGGGTGGCCCGAACGCCGATGACCATGCCGATAGTGGCGGCCACGGCCTGACCGGTAAGTGACAGGCCGGAACCAAACCCGGCGGCGACCACACCGGTTGCCGAGATCATGAAGATTCCCATGCCAAAAACATTGATGATGCCTTGTGGCTGGCAAAGCCGCTGAAGTTTCCGGGCAATCATGGCGTTGCGGGCTCCGGCTGCTGTGTGTCTGTGCAGGGCCTTCCGGGTCAACACAACTTCATCAACAGTAACCGCGCAGAATGACGCAACGCTTGAAGAGACAGCCGGGCGAACCGACAAGGTGTGCTTTCCCGAAAGGACGCTTGGCATCGTTATGAGTTCCTTCTTATGGCCAGGCTTTCGGAAGGAACGTAAGGGCACACAGGGCGACGCGTAAAGGACGCTATAGTCTAATATCCGTCTAATCAAGCGAGGCTGGGCAGGGGGCTGCCCAAAGGAAAACGGCTCGCAATCCCTTGGAAATCAGGGGACTGCAAGCCGCTGGATACTGGGCGTGAAGCACGATGCGCCGCACCTCACGCTGTTAGACTCAATCGATTAAAGTGCCGCCTTCAGTGCATCGACCAGATCGGTGCGCTCCCATGAGAAGCCGCCATCGGCCTCCGGGTCGCGGCCGAAGTGGCCGTAAG
The DNA here is from genome assembly GCF_036515995.1 of Pedomonas sp. Lineage (NCBI taxonomy): Bacteria > Pseudomonadati > Pseudomonadota > Alphaproteobacteria > Sphingomonadales > Pedomonadaceae > Pedomonas > Pedomonas sp. Next base: position 12,403 of record NZ_DATBUP010000145.1, read on the forward strand.
CGGCGGTGCGCTCGTAAATCGGCTTGTTGAGGCCGAGATGGGTGCGGATACCCTTGGGCGTCAGCTTCATCAGCGTCGGCAGCAGGTGCTCCAGCTTGTCTTCGGTCACCTTGCCGGTGCCGTGCAGGTTCACATAGAACGACAGCGGCTCGGCCACGCCGATGGCGTAGGAGATCTGCACGGTGCACTGGCGGGCCAGGCCGGCGGCCACCACGTTCTTGGCAAGGTAACGGCAGGCATAGGCGGCCGAACGGTCAACCTTGGTCGGGTCCTTGCCGGAGAAGGCGCCGCCGCCATGGGGCGCGGCACCGCCGTAGGTGTCCACGATGATCTTGCGGCCGGTCAGGCCAGCATCGCCATCCGGGCCGCCGATCTCGAACAGGCCGGTCGGGTTGACGTAGATGCCTGCGTCTTCCGGCAGCCAGCCTTCCGGCAGAATCTCGGTGACAATGTCCTTCACGTAAGACCGCAGCTTGGCCTGGTCGTAACCAGTGGCGTGCTGGGTCGAGACAACCAGCTTGGTGGCGCGCACCGGGCTGCCGTTCTCGTAGGCGAGGGAAATCTGGCTCTTGGCGTCCGGCTCAAGGAACGGCGCGCGGCCCGAGTGACGCTCCTCAGCCAGCCTTTCCAGAATGCGGTGCGAGTAGAACAGGGTTGCGGGCATGTAGGCCGGCGTCTCATCGCAGGCGTAGCCGAACATGATGCCCTGGTCGCCCGCGCCTTCGTCCTTACCGTTGGTCGCGTCTTCATCAACGCCCTGCGCGATGTGGGCCGACTGCTCGTGCAGGTGGCAGGCGAACTCGGCGTTCTCCCAGTGGAATCCGTTCTGCGCGTAGCCGATGCGGCGAACCACGTTGCGTGCCGTCTGCTCGATTTCCTCGGGCGTCACCTCAACCGACGAGCGCACCTCGCCTGCCAGAATGATGCGGTTCGTTGTCACCAGCGTTTCGCAGGCGACGCGGGAAACCGGGTCTTTTGACAGATACAGGTCAACGATGGCGTCGGAAATCTGGTCGGCAACCTTGTCGGGATGCCCTTCCGAAACGGACTCGCTGGTAAAGACGTAATTGGTGCGGCCCACGCTCAGATCCTTGGCTGAATATACTGCATCGCGTGAGGGGGTCATATCACAGCCCCCCGCAAACATCAAAGTCATATAAAGTTATGTTTATGTCTTTAAATTCTTGTTCTTGGAAAGCGGAAGTCAAGGGCTCCATGCATAATCAAGGTGTTGATAAAGCTTTAAAAACGAAAGATCCGCCATCCCGGGAGGGTGGCGGATCTGGCAAGGCTTTCCCGCAAGCGGGCATGGAATGCCGGCTGCGACGTGGTCTTACGCCGCAGCCTTTCGCTGTTCCTGCACGTCAATCTCCTCGGCTGGCGCCGGGGCGACGGACTTCAGCAGGTCGAGGAACCGGCGGCGCACCTGAGGATCAGGCAGGCCGTAGTAGAAGCGCAGCAGATCATGGGTTTCGCGGGAGGACAGCTGCTCAGCCTCGAACGGGGCGGCGGCCGCCTCGGGCAGCACGGCATTGGCTTCGCCGTCCAGCGCTTCGGCGCCTTCGTAGAAATAGGTCACCGGCACCGCGAGGATGCGGGACAACTCGAACAGGCGGCTCGCGCTGATGCGATTGCTGCCGCGCTCGTACTTTTGCACCTGCTGGAAGGTCAGGCCGAGGGCCTCTCCCAGCTTTTCCTGCGTGATACCGAGCAGGCGTCGCCGTGCGCGTACGCGGGTGCCAACATGGATGTCGATCGGGTGAGGTGTGTCGGACATAACTCGGATCAAATCTACTGTTACACGTTCCGGCACTGGCCAGCGGCACGTCTTGCCGCGGCAGCACCGGTTCCGCCGGATGGCCGCAATTGCTTCAGGCCAATATTGGCCTGAAGGGGTCTTCCGGCGCGCGTTTAAGAAGCGCGCCGGAAGACCGCAAGACCGAGGCTGAGCAGGAATAGCCCAAAAATCACGGGCACATCGCCAAAGCGAGCATAAAGCGTGATGGGCTGAGGTGCAGGCAGCGCTCCGGTGAGAACGCCGCTCTGCCCGAGGCCAAGGCTGGCTTTCAGCCTGCCTTGGGAGTCGATGATGGCGGAGACGCCCGTCGGTGTCGAACGCACGATGGGCAGGCCTTCCTCGATCGCTCGCATGCGGGAGATGGCGAGATGCTGGTATGGTCCGGAGGACTGGCCGAACCAGGCGTCATTGGAGATGTTCACCAGCCAGGCCGGGCGATGCGCCCGCTGCACCACGTTGCCGGGGAAGATGACTTCATAGCAGATCAGCGGTCCGAAATCGGGAATGCCGGGGACCTGCAGCGTGCGCACTCCGGGGCCGGGCACGAAGTCGATGTCGCCGGGGGCGAGACGGTCAAGGCCGAGCGGGGACAGCAGGTGGCGCAGCGGCATGTACTCGCCGAACGGGACCAGATGAGACTTGTCGTAATAGGCCTGAATCGCGCCATCGGGCGAGAGGACGAACAGGCTGTTGCGCATGGCGACCGGCATGCCGTCCGGCTCGTACTCCACACGAATGCCGCCGGTGATCAACGCCCCCGGCGAGGCGATGTGCCGCCCCATCAGGTAACGGGTGCTGGGCTCATGCTCGATGAAGTTCTGGATGGCCGTCTCCGGCCAGATGACGATGCCCGGGCCGTGGCGGTTGATCGCCTCGCTGGTCAGGTCGAGATGCGACCACAGATGGCGGCGCTCGGCCGCCGGGTCCCACTTCTCATCCTGTCCGATGCCAGCCTGCACGATGTGCAGCTGGACATTAGTCTGCGGCGTTGCGCTGTCCAGCAGCAGGCGGGCGGAGCCCCACACGCCGAGCCCGACGATGACGACGGCCGTGAAGCTGACGAGGCGGCGTGCGTGGATGGTGCGGTCCGCCAGCACGGCAAGCGCACTGCCTGTCAGAACCATGAGGAACGACAGGCCGTAGACACCGAACAGCGAGGCGGCCTGCGCCACCGGAAGCAGCGGCAGCCAGCCGTTGCCCGCCAGATTCCACGGGAAGCCGGTGAGGATGTGCCCGCGCAGCCATTCAAGCGCCACCCAGGCAATCGAGAGGACCAGAGCGCGGCGGGCGCGTCCGCTCCAGACGCGATGGGCCGCGAACGTGGCAAGCGCCGGGAAGAAGGCGAAAGCTCCCACCAGCAGCAGCACTGCCGGCAATCCAAGCGCCGGGGGCATGTTGCTCTGGTACCGGAAAGCGATGGCGACCCAGTACAGCCCGATGGCGAACTGGCCGAAGCCGAAAATCCAGCCCAACGCCGCCGCCCGGCGGGACGTGGGGGCGCTGTCCAGCAGCCACAACAGCACGGCGAAGCCCAGCGGCAGCAGCGGCAGCAGGTGCAGCGGCGCGAACGCCAGCGCGCTCAGCGCGCCTGCGGTCAGGGCGAGCGTGTTCTGGTGGCGGGCGGGTTGCGAGGCAATCCAGCTTGCCGCATGTGCGGCGGCAGTCTCGATCCGGCTGGGCTCAGACAAGGTCGGCACTCGAACTTCAGGGGCTGCTGTATGCACCTCAGGCTTCAACTTCGGGCTCGGCGGGCGGATGCACCCTCACCCGGGTGATGCGGCGCGGCTCGCCATCCACAATCTCGAAGCGGAAGCCCGAGGGGTGCTCGATCACCTCGCCGATGGCGGGAACCCGTCCGGCGAGCATGAAGATCAGGCCGCCGACGGTGTCGATCTCGCTGTCATCGTCTTCGGGCAAGAAGTCGGTGTTCAGCTCGTTCTCGAGATCGGCGACGGACAGCCGGGCGTCGGCTTCGTACAGACCGCCGGGCAGGGGCCGCAGCAGGGTCTCTTCGGCTTCGTCGTGCTCGTCCTCGATCTCGCCGACGATCTGTTCCACCAGATCCTCGATGGTGACGAGGCCGTCGGTACCGCCGTACTCATCGACCACGATGGCCATGTGGGTGCGGCTGGAGCGCATGCGGGCCAGCAGATCGAGAATCCGCATGGAGGGCGGCACGAACAGCACCGAGCGCAGCAGCTGGTCCACCTTCGGTGTGCCCCCCTCGGACGGCTCGACCAGATGGGCGTACACGTCCTTGACGTGGACCATGCCGATGATGGCGTCCAGGCTGTCGCGATAGACCGGCAGGCGCGAATGGCCTGCCTCCACGAACAGCCGGGCCAGCTCGTCGAAGCTTCCGGAGGCGTCGAAGGCGATGATGTCCGGGCGGGGCACCGCCACGTCGTCAACCCGCAGTTCGCCGTAGCTCAGCAGGTTGCGCAGCATGGTCCGCTCGGCGGCGGACAGATCGTCCGGCTCATCGGCGGATTCATGTTCATCGATAACGTCTTCAAGGCTCTGGCGCAGCGTGCCGTCGCCGTGGCGCTTGTTGAGACGGTGGAGCAGGCCAGCCAGCAAGCGGCTGACCACGTTACTTCCAGGCTCCGAGGAGGATGAGGAGGAGTCAGTCATGGCCTATCGGGCCGTTCGCGTAAGGATCGGGAAGTCCGAGGGTTGCGAGAATGGAACGTTCAAGCGATTCCATGGCTTCTGCGTCGTTTTCGTCTTCATGATCATACCCTAGCAAATGAAGGGTGCCATGAACAATGAGATGGGTGACGTGGGCCGCCAGCAGCTTGTCCTGCTCCCGCGCTTCCCGCAGCGTGGTCTCGTAGGCAATGACAATATCGCCCAGCAGTTGCTCGATGCCGGGAATGAACGGGCCGTCCAGTTCGTCCGTATCCATCATCGGGAAGGAGAGCACGTTGGTGGCCTTGTCCTTGCCGCGATAGTCCCGGTTCAGTTCGCGAATGGTCTCGTCGTCTACGAAGCGCAGCGAGACTTCCGTCACCGTGTCCGGCAGCTGGTCAAGCGCGGCGTAGGGCGTCGCCCGAACGGCAGCGTGGATCGCTCCTGCCGCAAGCTGGTCCCAGGCAAGCCCCGCGGAGTCCCAGACCGGGGCTTCAACCTCAGTTTCAATTCTCAACATGTCGCTCTGCGTCGTAAGCTTCTACAATGCGGCCCACTAGCGGGTGGCGGACCACTTCCTTCGGGTCGAACCGGACCATGGCGATCCCCTCGACGCCTTCCAGTCGTGCAACGGCATCGGCCAGGCCGGAGCGCTGCGGCGGCGGCAGGTCCACCTGAGTGGGATCCCCGCAGATGACCATCCGGCAGCGTGTGCCGAAGCGGGTCAGGAACATCTTCATCTGCATGGGTGTGGTGTTCTGCGCCTCGTCGAGAATGACGAAGGCGTCGGATAGCGTACGCCCGCGCATGAACGCCAGCGGCGCCACCTCGATCTCGCCCGAGGCGAGACGGCGCTCCACCTGCTCCGGCGGCAGCATGTCGTTCAGCGCGTCATAGAGCGGGCGCAGGTAGGGGTCCACCTTCTCGCGCATGTCGCCGGGCAGGAAGCCCAGCCGCTCGCCCGCCTCAACCGCCGGGCGGGAGAGAATGATGCGATCAACGCCGCCAGAGATGAGCTCGTGCACTGCCTGCGCCACGGCGAGGTAGGTCTTGCCCGTGCCGGCAGGGCCGAGGGCGAAGATCATGTCGCTCTTGTGCAGGTGCTGGATGTAGCGCACCTGCGTGGGCGAGCGCGGCTGGATGACCTTGCGGCGGGTGCGGATCTGCAACGGGGAATCGCTGCTGCCCTCGACCGGCGGAACGCTGGGGGCCAGCAGGGTGTCCGTCATCGCGACGGCGGATTCCACGTCGGCCAGTTCGATCTGCCCGCCCTGCTGCAGGCGGTTGTACAGGGTGATGAGCACATCACGCGCGCGTGTTGCCGATTCATGCTCGCCCTCGATGGTGAGCCGGTTGCCGCGCGCGGCGATGAACACGCCGAGCCTATTTTCTAGAGCAATGAGGTTCTGGTCGAACTCCCCGAAGAGCGGGCCGAGAAGCCGCCCTTCTTCAAACTCCAGCTGCACACTGCCCTTGGAGCCGCCGTCACCGGTGTGAGGACTGCTTCGGAATGGTTTCTTGCCCATCAACCCTCGCGCCTAGAGTGCTTTCAAGCAGCAGGGCCCATGCCCTGCGGTTCAGAAAGTCGGATCATCTCACAACTTAGAGCCCGTGATCCGCTTGCCCAGCAGATCACGAACGGCTCTAGGCTGCGGCCAGCCGGTCTGCCAAACCGCCTTCAAGGCTGTTGGCGCCCGCGCTGAGCAGCGTGCAGTTCACCAGATCGCCAATGGCGTGATCCGGTGCCAGAACGTGGACCGCCTGCATCCAGGGCGAGCGGCCGACCAGCTGGCCGGCGTGCTTGCCCTTGCGCTCGAACAGCACCGGCACGGTCTTGCCGACGCTGGCCTGATTGAACTCCAGCTGGTGCTGGTTCAGCAGCGCCTGAAGACGGGCAAGGCGGTCGGACTTCTCGTCCTCCGGAACCTGCGCTTCCATGTCGGCGGCCGGAGTGCCCGGACGCGGCGAATACTTGAACGAATAGGCCTGCGCGTACCGCACGGCCTTCACCAGATCGAGCGTGGCCTGGAAGTCTTCTTCCGTCTCGCCGGGGAAGCCGACGATGAAATCGCCCGACAGCGCAAGGTCGGGGCGGGCGGCCTTCAGCCGCTCCATGATCTTCAGGTAGCTCTCGGCGGTGTGCTTGCGGTTCATCGCCGCCAGAATCCGGTCCGAGCCCGCCTGCACCGGCAGGTGCAGATAGGGCATGAGCTTCTCGATCTCGCCGTGGGCGGCGATCAGCTCATCGGTCATGTCGCGCGGGTGCGAGGTGGTGTAGCGGATGCGCTCAAGGCCATCGATTTTCGCCAGGCGGCGCACGAGGCCCGCCAGCGACACGTCCTGACCCGAGGCGTCAACGCCATGGTAGGCGTTCACGTTCTGGCCGAGCAGGCTGATCTCGACGACGCCGCTTTCCACCAGCGAGCGCACTTCGTCCTCGATGGCTGCAACCGGGCGGGAGGTTTCCGCGCCGCGGGTGTAGGGCACCACGCAGAAGGTGCAGAACTTGTCGCAGCCTTCCTGTGCCGTCACGAACGCTGCCGGGCCGCTGCTGCCGCGCTTCTTCGGCAGCTGGTCGAACTTGGCTTCCGCCGGGAAATCCGTGTCGAGCACGCGGGCCGTCTGGCCGTGCTCCTGCGCCTTGCGAGCGCTGGCCAGCATCTCGGGCAGACGGTGATAGGTCTGCGGGCCGAACACCATGTTGACGGCGGGGGCGCGGCGCATGATCTCCGGGCCTTCGGCCTGAGCGACACAGCCGGCCACCGCAATCAGCGTCTCGTTGCCCTGCGCCTTGCGGGCGTTGGCGCTCTGACGCAGGCGGCCCACCTCGGAGTAAACCTTCTCGGCGGCCTTCTCGCGGATGTGGCAGGTGTTGAGGATAACGAGGTCGGCCTCGTCCGCATTGTCCGTCGGAGTATAGCCCTCGCCCCCGAGCAATTCGCCCATACGCTCGGAGTCATACACGTTCATCTGACAGCCGAAGGTCTTGATCATAACCTTCTTGCCGCCGGGGGAGGTGGAATTCGTCACCGGAATAATGCTCGCTCTTGCCTAGTGCGTCGAACGCCAGCGGAGGATTGTTCGTTCCCTTGGCCTTCTTGTCAGTCCGCTCAATAAACCAATGTGCGTCTGTTCTCAATTAGCTGATGTTCGCCGTATGGCCGCATTACCTTACAGTTCGCCCCGGTTGGCGCGCAGCAGGCCCTCGGCGATCACCTGTTCGCAATAGCGGGCCAGCTCCTTGCGGTTGGCGAAGTCCGACCGCTGCACCGGCTCATGGAACTGGATGAGTGCCCGTATCTTGCCCAGGCCCAGCAACTCCCACGCATGGGGTGCCAGGTCCATGTCCCCCACCCAGGCGATCTTGTGGCGGCTGGAGCGCAGGACCGGCAAGCCGTTGATGTGGGTGTAGGCCACCGTCACCGGCTGCACCGTCACGTCCACCGCATCGTTCTCGGCAATGGCGAACAGGGAGGACTTGAATGGCTTGACCGTGCGGCCCGAAGTGCTGGTGCCCTCCGGGAACAGGATGATGCTGTGGCCCGCCGCCATGCGCTCGGCGATTTCGTTGGACTGCTCGCGCGAGCGGGTGCGGCGCTCCCGCTCCACGTAGATGGTGCGCTGCAGGTCCGAGAGGCGGCCGACCATGCCCCACTGGCCCACCTCCGCCTTGGCAACGAAGCTGCCGAGGATCTGGGTTCCGAGCACGGGGATATCCACCCAGGAAATGTGATTGGCGGCAAACAGGGTCGGCTGGCCCTCCACGGGCGCGCCGATCACGTCCACCTTCATGCCCATGGCGCGGCAGAGCAGGCGGTGGAAGGAGCGGGGAATGCGCGGCGGCGCATCCGGAAACAGGCGCATGAACACGGCCTGGGACGGGCCCAGCACGGACAGCCCCAGCGATGCCAGGGTGAGGGCGCGAATAGCCCGCCAGTCCTGATCGAAGGTGTCGGATCTGGGATTAAGTAGATGAGGGTTCAACAAGGGGCGGCACCCATGAATTCTGCCAGTTCAGGCTGCCATGTTCCGGCGCTGACCGCAGCGCAGCGGAACAGTACGCCGTCAGTGCACTTGATAAAGCAAAAGCGCCATGGATTCCATGGCGCTTTCGGTGTGTTGGTTTTCGGAGCGGGCAAATCAGTTGTCGGTCTGCCCGGCGTCCTTCGCGTTCAGAGGGGTGCCGTAAAGCTCCATCCGGTGATCGACCAGGCGGTAGCCCAGCCGTTCGGCGATGCGCTTCTGGAGCTCCTCGATTTCCGGATCATGGAATTCAACCACCTTGCCGGTTTCCAGATCGATCAGGTGATCGTGGTGTGCATCCGGAACCGGTTCGTAGCGCGAGCGGCCGTCGCGGAAGTCATGGCGCTCCAGTATGCCTGCCTCTTCGAACAGGCGAACGGTGCGGTAAACCGTGGCAATCGAGATGCGCTTATCAATAGCCGTTGCACGACGATAAACCTCTTCCACGTCGGGGTGGTCCGACGCTTCGCCGAGGACTCGGGCAATCACCCGGCGTTGGTCTGTCATCCGCATGCCGCGTTCGACGCAGAGTGCCTCAATATCGACGTGGGTTCCCATGGCCGGTACTCCTCAGCTGAACGGAAAGACTAAAGCGAGAAGAAGGCCCCCGCAAGCCGCCGGGCCGCTTCGAGTGTGCAGGTGACACACAACTCTAACGGCAGGCGATGCGAAAGCCTTCTGAAAAATCAGATCTGACGGTAAAAAAACGTCAGAAATATAAGTTACTGGAATTAAGTATTAGGCCCGCTTCTTGCGGCGCGTACCAAGACCGATCTTCTTGGCCAACTGACGACGCTGCTGAGCGTAGTTGGGGGCGACCATCGGATAATCGGCGGGAAGGTTCCACTTGGCGCGATACTGTTCCGGCGTCATGCTGTAGTGCGTCATCAGGTGACGCTTCAGCATCTTCAGCTTCTTACCGTCTTCCAGGCAGATGATGTAATCCGGCTTCACCGAAGAACGGACAGAAACAGCCGGTTCCTGCTTGGTTTCCACCTTAACAGGTGCGCTGCCCAGCCGTGAGAGAGCATTATAAACGTTCTCGATCAGGTTCGGCAGGTCAGAAACGGCAACGGTGTTATTGGCAACATGAGAAGAAACAATATCGGCAGTCAAGGTCAGCAAGTCATCGCCGATGGTAGCTTGGTCGCTCATGGGATCTTTCCCCTTACAAAGCGCGAGTGATCAATCTCGAATTCAACACCCCTCTGAACGAGCGTATGTTCTTTTTTTGCTGAAAAGACAAGAGGTCTATTAGAGGAAATTCTCAATTTCAGACATTTAAGTTCTGAATAACCGCAGGCGCATGGTTAGCGCGTCGTGGAGTTGACCATTATCTGCGCGATAATAACCGGGGCGTTTTCCCACGACTTCAAAGCCGCGCGATTTATACAGGCAAATCGCATTAGTATTTCCGGCTCTGACCTCCAGAAACATGTCGCGAATGCTGGAAGAGCAACATGTTTCGACAGCGTAATCCAGAAGTCGCCCGCCAAGACCCTTGCCGCGCTGGTCAGGAGCAACCGCAATCAGCAACAACTCGGCTTCGTCCGCAACCTGGCGGACAAGTGAAAAGCCGGCCGGGCGAAGTTCATTGTCTTCAACGTAAGCATAGGCGGCGGTGGTGCCGGGCATGGCAAGGGCAGAGATGATCTGCTCCGCTGTCCAGCGCTCGCCGTACTGGGGTTCGAAGCTGGCTTCGATCAGAGCCCCGAGGCTTTCCGCCTCCACCCGTTCCGGTATCAGGATGCGGACCATGATCGGGCTCAGGCGCTGGATGATGGGGGCAAGACCGCGCCGCCGGGCAGGCGGGCATCGTGCGGGCGCACATAAAACGCCTGCGGCGGCAGGGCGAACCCGGCCATGCGGGACAGGCGGGCAACCGATGCGGCGTCGGTCCATTCAGGCGCGAGGGCGGTCAGCGTCTGGCCGCTGGCCTCGCGCACCAGCATCGCGCCCGAGCCGGCAACCAGAGTGCAGCCATGTTCGGTGGCAAGGCGCGCCGCCTCTTCCGGTGACAGCGCGGCGGCGTCGCCGAGGGCTTCGGGAGCATCATCTGCGGCGCGGAAGAGCTGGGCATAGACTTGGCCGCGGCTGGCATCGATGGCGGCCAGGAATGGCCCGCTTCCGATCGCGTCCCGGTTCTCCTGCAAGGCCGCCAGCGCCAGCACGGCGAGAGACGAGACGCCATGGCATGGCGCGCCCCATGCCAGCCCGAAGGCTCGGGCGGCGGCAAGGCCCACGCGAATGCCGGTGAAGCTGCCCGGCCCGGCGGCCACGGCAACGGCGCTGATCTGACCGGGGTCGATCCCCGCATCCGCAAGAAGCTCGCCGACCATCGGTACGAGGCGCTCGGCATGACCCCGGGCAATCAGCTCGAACCGCATGGCCTGAGCCGTGCCGCCCTCGTCCACAAGGGCGGCGGAGCAACCGGAGAGAGCGGTATCGATACCGAGTATCAGGGGGCCGGAGGTCATGGGAGCAGCCTTCCTTCCTGCGGTTACCGGATCTGGCAGGCATCCTCGAACGACAGGCGGGGCAGGCGCGGGTGTAGCGCCGTGTCATCGCCGTAGCCGAGGCAGCAGATGAAATTGGTCTTGATGGAAGTGCCTTCAAAGAAGGCCGCGTCCACCTTGGCGGCATCGAAGCCCGACATCGGGCCGCAGTCCAGACCCAGCGAGCGGGCGGCCATGATGAGATAGGCCCCCTGCAGGGAGGAGTTGCGCAGGATGGTCTCCTGCGTCAGCGCGGCATTGCCTGCGAACATGTCACGTGCGGTCGGCATATGGGGAAACAGCTGGGGCAGCTTGTCGTAGAACGCTTCATCCTGTCCGATGATGGCAACGGCTCCGGCGGTGCGCACCCGGTCCTTGTTGCTGCCGCTCACGCAGTCAGCCAGCGCGTCGCGTGCGTCCTGGGTGTGGGCGAAGACGATGCGGGCCGGGCCGCAGTTCATGGCGGTGGGGGCAAGGGCCATCAGGTCGTAGAGAGCCCGCAGCTGCACTTCTGTAACCGGCTTGTCCTGCCAGACGCGCGGCGTGCGCGCGGTGCGGAAAAGAATGTCCAGATCACGGTCACTGACAATCTCGCCCATGAATTCGACCCTTCCTGAAACGACACAACAAATGACACTAAAAAGTCTTGCGCCCGTATGCGGAGGCAACGGGCGCAAGTAAAGCATTTAACCAGAAGATTTGGTTGCCTGGTTAGACGGCGCGAACTTCAGTCACTTCCGGCACATAGTGCTTCAGAAGGGATTCGATTCCGTTCTTCAGCGTGGCGGTGGAAGACGGGCAGCCGGAGCAGGCGCCCTGCATGCGCAGGTAAACCACGCCGTTGCGGAAACCCTGATAAATGATGTCGCCGCCGTCACGCGCCACAGCCGGGCGGATGCGGCTCTCCAACAACTCGCGGATCTGGACGATGATGTCCTCGTCGGCCGGGTCATCGGCGTCGGCCAGCGCGGCTTCTTCGGCGCCCTCGTGCAGCAGCGGTGCACCACTGGTGAAGTGCTGCATGATGATGCCGAGAATCTGCGGCTTCAGCTCGCTCCAGTCGGCCGAGCCCTCGGCCTTGGTCACCGCAATGAAATCCGCGCCGAAGAAGACGCCGGTCACATCGCCCAGCGAGAACAGCGCCGATGCCAGCGGAGACCGCTCGGCGGATTCCGCGTCGGGGAAGTCCACGGTGTCGGCCGCGCTGACGGTGCGTCCCGGCAGGAACTTCAGGGTCGCCGGGTTCGGCGTGCGCTCGGTCTGGATGAACATCTGGTCAACTCCTCAAGCGGGAAGCCGCCCGGAGGCTGCCTTTTCCGCTTCTGATGCCTGAAACCCGCGCGGTGCCATGGGTAGACGGCAAGGGGCGCGGTGCTGGCCTCCGATGTGGCGATCCGGGCCCGCGCCGTCAAGGGAGGGAGGCGAAGCCTTGCGGCGGCGGCCTCCCTCGCCGGTCCTTATAGATGGGCCTGCGTCAGTTGCGCGCGCCAATTGCCAGTGTCAGTTAATCGTCTCGCGCGGGTACACGCCCCAGATCTCGTTGCGGCGAATCCAGCCGGTGCGCCCGCCGATGTTGAGCTGGCACCAGTCTTCCTCGCACAGGGTGATCCGCGCGACGACGCCCGGCTCCACCCGCCACACCGCGGCCGAGCTTGCCTCGGGGCGGGCATAGAGGGTGCGCACCTGCGCGGTGACGAAGGCCGTGCGATCGGAGGTGAGCAGGTGGCGGTTCACCCAGCCCTCGACGCCGTCCACGTCCCGAATGCGCCGCCAGATGCCGTATTCCTGAATGATCTCGACCGGCATGCCGCGCCGTTTGTAGACCCAGGTGATGGGATAGCGCCGGTCCGGCCCGGTGCGCAGGTTCACCTCGTTGGCGCCCAGCGACACGAAGCGCGGCAGCGGCAGGCCGCTTTCGCTGGCCTTGTCATTCTCCCCCGCTTCCTGCGCAGAGGCGGGCGCCGCGCCGAGTCCCAGGCCTGTTGCCGCCATCAGCCCCAGCAACCCGGCGCAGGTGAGGCGCAGCAGGGGGCGCAGGGCAGGCCGGGTGACTGAAGGGAGAGAGGGGGTGGGCCGTTTGAGCATCGCGTCGTCACCTTCGATACGCTAATCAGAGTGGGCTAATTCGCCGTTCCGGCGGGCCGAAGCATTGCGCTGAGAGCCGCCAGAGGGCAAGAGTTATGCGGAGCTATAGAACCCGGGGGCGGGTTATGCGACCCTTGACCGGCTGTTCCCGAACCGCATAGCTGTGACCGAACCGGATGATAAGCCGGGCTGATCGAACAGGGCATGCCATGACCAACAAGCGTCCGAAAGTCATTGTTACCCGTCGCCTGCCGGAAGCGGTTGAAACCCGGATGGCCGAGCTGTTCGACGTGACGCTGAATCTGGACGATACGCCGTTCGATCGCGCCATGCTGGCCGAGGCCATGGCCGAAGCTGATGTGCTGGTGCCGACCCTGACCGATGACGTGGACGCGGAGCTGATCAACAACGCCGGCCCGAATCTGAAGCTGATCGCCAACTTCGGCAACGGCATCGATCACATCGATCTGGGTGCCGCCCGTGCCCGGGGCATCATGGTCACTAACACGCCGGGCGTGCTGACGGACGATACGGCGGACATGGCCATGGCGCTCATCCTCGCCGTGCCGCGCCGCCTGGCGGAAGGGCAGATCCTGCTGCGCTCGGGCGAATGGAAGGGCTGGACGCCCACCATGATGCTCGGCCACCGCATTCACGGGAAGCGCATCGGCATCGTCGGCATGGGCCGTATCGGGCAGGCCATCGCCCAGCGCGCCCGCGCCTTTGGCATGGCGGTGCACTATCATAACCGCCGCCGCCTGCCCGAGCCGGTGGAGCGGGCGGTGGAGGCAACCTACTGGCCGCGGCTGGAAGCAATGCTGAGCCGCGTGGACATCATCTCCATCAACTGCCCGCACACGCCCGAGACGCATCACCTGTTCAATTCCGAGCGCATCGGCCTGATGCAGCGTCACGCCTACCTGATCAATGTGGCGCGCGGCGAGATCGTGGACGAACCGGCGCTGGTGGCGGCGCTGGAGAGCGGCTGCATCGCCGGGGCTGGGCTCGATGTATTCGAGCACGAGCCGCAGGTTCACCCCAAGCTGCTTGAGATGCCAAACGTCGTCCTGCTGCCGCACATGGGCTCCGCCACGATCGAGGGCCGGCTGGCAATGGGCGAGAAGGTCATTCGCAACATCAAGGTGTGGAGCGATGGCCATCGGCCGCCCGATCAGGTGCTCGAAGGTTGGGCCTGATTCGCCCAAACTGATTCGAAAAGTTAAGAAAGAATTAACGCGCTGGCCGTACCAAGCGAGCGTGCTGTCAAGGGCACGCCCTTAGGTTGTGACAGATGTCGTAGAAAATTTATCAATTCGATGACACCTTTTGTCACTTCGAACGTTGTAACTATGAGCTATTGTGGATTTTCCCCGAACGTTCGGACGGTTGTGGCCAGTTAGGCGCTTTCGCCTAACGAAATTGGTGCTTCACCCAACGAACAGAAGGGCACAATAATGCACCCAATCTGTCCGTAGTACGAGTTCGGATCGAGCACGGCCTTCGGCAGGGGTGTAACCGCGTAAAAATTGGATGTATGGGAACGTGCGTATGGATATGGACCAAGATTACCGCTCCGGTCTCAGGTCGGGCGACTATCGGGATGCGCTGATCGTCGCATCGGAGGACTGGCTGGTACGTGAGGCCGTTAGCCGCGTACTGAGTGCAGCATTCCCCGGCGTCACTGTCGACAGCCTGCCGACGACCCCGCCGCCAGGCCCCAATGGCCTTCCCATCATCTGCGGCATCCGCCTGCTGTCGGACGCACCATCTTCTGCCGCTGCGGGATTTGCCAGCGGCAATCCGTGGACCGTCCTTCTGGCTGACGCTTCGTCTCCGGCTGCCGGTTCCGAAGCCGGTGAAAGCGTTCTGACGGAATGGCGCACCCGCCCGGATCTCATCATCTCCGCCGTTGGCGAGCAGCTGCGCAGCCGTCAGGTCAGCCGCAGCGGCAGCGTAACCGGTGGCCGCCGCAATCCGGCGCTGCGCCTGCTGACCCGTCGTCAGCTGGAAGTGGTCCGCCTCATTGCGCAGGGCAAGCCGAACGCTGAAATCGCAAGCACGCTCGGCATGTCGGAGAACACGGTGCGCATTCACGTGTCCGCCATTCTCAAGACCTTGGGTCTGGCCAACCGTACTCAGGCTGCGCTGTGGGCAACCCAGAACGTCATGTCGGAACCCGCGGCCTGACGAAGCCCCCCAAAACGCAGCTTCACCTTTTCTTGATCTAAGTCGTTCATAAATATGGCGGGGCTATGCTCCGCCATATTTGCGACAGGATCGGGAAAGGACGGTGCAGGGGTGAATTTGCGTTCTTGGCGCTATGCCTCTCTGTTATCGGCATTGGTTCTGGCGGCCTGCGGTGGCGGAGGCGGGGGAAATCCCTCACCTGCGCCCGCGCCGCCGCCACCTGCCGCGCCGTCTCCGCCTCCCGCCCCAGTGCCCGAGCCGGTTCCGCCGGAGACGTTCGAGACCGCCGAATACCGCAGGAACTGGGGGCTTGCGCATATCCAACCCATTGCTGCCTACAGCCGCGGCGCGACCGGCCGCGGCGTGACCGTCGGTGTCGTCGACTCAGGTATCGACACGAACAACTCCGAATTTTCCGGGCGCATCCATTCCGCCAGCCGTGATGTGGCGGGCAGTCGCTCGCTTCAGGACGAAGACGGCCATGGCACCTGGGTTGCGAGCGTTATCGGGGCCGCCCGCAACGCAGCCGGAACGCATGGCGTCGCCTATGACTCCACATTGCTGATTGCCCGGACGGACGAGCCGGGCAGCTGCGCGGCAAATGATTGCGCGTTCTACGATGATGACATTGCGGCCGGCATTGATCTGGCGCGCACCGGGGGCGCACGCGTCATCAACATTTCCCTGGGCGGCTCGACAGCAAGCACGAGGCTCGCGAGCGCCGTTGATCGGGCAACCGCAGGCGGCACGGTCATCGTCATCTCGGCGGGCAACGATGGCGCGGCCGATCCTGACGCCATGGCGCGGGTTGCTCTCTCCACGCAGGCACGAGGCCTGGTGCTCATCGCCGGTTCGGTGAACTCGGGCAACGCCATCTCCAGCTTCAGCAATCGAGCCGGTTCGGCGCAGAATACGTACGTCGTTGCGCCGGGCGAGAGGATACAGACCACGGACATCGGCCAGACCGATGTTCTGGTCAGCGGCACCTCTATCGCGGCACCGCACGTCACGGGTGCCATCGCTCTGCTTGCCAGCGCCTTTCCCAACATGTCGGGCCGGGAACTGGTCGATCTGATTTTCCGCACCGCGACCGATCTCGGCACTCCGGGTACTGACGCCGTTTATGGCCGGGGTCTCATCAACATCGGCCGGGCCTTCCAGCCACAGGGGGCAACCGCGCTGGTGGGAAGTGAGCAGCCGGTGGAGCTCGCCGCCGCGAACATCTCCCTCGGCAGCGCCTTTGGAGACGGCGGGCAGTTGGGGGCGGCGCTCTCGAACACGGTCGTGCTCGACATGTACAACCGCGCCTTCACCGTGGACCTGAGCCCAACGGTGCGCTCGTCCAACGCCGGTCTCGGACTGGTGCAGCGGCTGGGGCTGGAGAACAGCCGCGCGGCGGGCGTACTGCGTGGTGAGAAGGCTGCGCTTGGCTTCGCGGCAAATCATGCGCAGGACGCCGCCGTATGGGGCCGCCTCGGCATGGCGGACACGCATCTCGCCCTGATGCTACAGCCGCAGGCGGATGGCTGGCTGAGCCTCAACCTGACAAAGGACGCGCGTCTTGCCTTCGGCTACGGCCGCAGCGCCACGGACCTTCTCGGCACGGTGGGGCAGGAGCAGCGTCAGTCCGTCTCATACCTTTCCCAAGGAGGCCGGGTGGGGGAGGCCTTCGGCATTGCCGCCGAGCAGCCGCTGAGTGCCGCCGTCAGCCTGCCGGTGGGGCGCTGGCGGTGGAGCATGGCCGCCAGCCGCACGTCCCTCGATCAGGATGACCGCGCCAGCCCGCTGCTGACGGACGGCGAGGCCGCCATCCGCACCATGCAGGCGAGAGTGCAGCGGCAAACCGGCTGGGGCGCGTTCGGCCTGTCCTTCGGCTGGATCGAGGAGAGCGGCAGCGTGCTCGGTGCGCGCAGCGCCGGGGCGTTCGGCTTTGACGCCGGGGCCGATACTGCAACGGCAGGGCTCAACGCCGCGCTTGATCTCGGGCCGCGCTGGAGCCTGTCGGCTGAAGCCGCTGCCGGTCGCACCCGGCTTGAAAAGGCGCACGGGGCGCTGCTGGCGGCAGACGGCGACATCTGGACCAGCAACTGGCGCTTCAGCCTGACCGGGGAGAGCCTGTGGCGACCCGGCGATACGTTCGGCTTCATGCTTGCCCAGCCCCTGCGGGTGGAGCGGGCGCTGGCCCATGTCACGCTGCCCGCCGCCTACAGCTACGATGCCGGCGTGACCGAGCATCGCTCCGCCCGCATCAACCTGGCGCCCACCGGGCGGGAGATCGACGTTGAGGCCGTCTACGCCCTGCCGCTGCGGGAGGGCGCGAACATGGCCGTTCACGGCTTCCACCGCTTCGACGCTGGTCATGGTGCAGCAGGGCAGGACGACAGCGGGTTTATCCTGCGCCTGACGATGAGGCGCTGAGTTCTAGCGCGCGGGGGAAGGTCGCGCCATTATATGCCCCGTATTGGCCCGGAAAGGCATCGCACAGCGCGAAAACGAGGGTTCCAGTTACTTGCCTGGCTGAAATAGGCAAAAAACTCTCAGAGAGCGTTTAAACCCTCGTAGCGTCGATTTCTTGCTTAGCGAGAAATCAGCGTGCGTGGTTCGCAAATTGATTGGTGAAGCGCCCGAACCACGGCCCTTTCAAAGGAAAGGGGGTGAAGGGGGTTATAGGCCCCCTTCAAGTAATCCCGAATACGATCTACTCGCCCAGCCGCACGGCGACGGAGCGCGCGTGGGCGGGCAGGCCTTCCGCGTTGGCCAGATGCACGGCGGCGGGGCCGACGGCGGCCAGACCTTCTTCGCTGCATGACAGGAAGGTGGTGCGCTTCATGAAGTCGGTCACGGAAAGCCCCGAGGAGAAGCGGGCGCGGCGGCCGGTGGGTAGCACGTGGTTCGGTCCGCCCAGGTAGTCGCCAATGGCTTCCGGCGTGTTGCGACCCATGAACACGGACCCGGCATGGCGGATGCGGGCCATCAGGGCGCGCGGGTCGTCCACCTTCAGCTCAAGGTGTTCGGCGGCAAGGCGGTCGATCAGCGGCGGCGTGTCCTCAAGGCTGTCCACCAGAATGATCGCGCCGTAGCGGTCCCAGCTCTGCCGGGCGATGTCGGCGGAGGCCAGCGTCGGAATGGTCTCCTCAACCGCCGCGGCCACCTTGTCGGCAAAGGCGGCGTCATCGGTGATGAGGATGGACTGGGCCGTCACGTCATGCTCGGCCTGGCTCAGCAGGTCGGCGGCGGTGTGCAGGGGATTGTTCTTGCCGTCCGCCACCACGAGGATTTCGGAGGGGCCCGCAATCATGTCGATGCCCACGAGGCCGAACACCTGCCGCTTGGCTTCCGCCACGAAGGCATTGCCGGGGCCGACGATCTTGTCCACCGGCCTGATGGTCTGGGTGCCGTATGCCAGCGCGGCCACGGCCTGTGCGCCGCCGATGCGGTAGATCTCATCGACGCCCGCCAGATCGGCAGCGGCCAGCACCAGCGGATTGAGGCGGCCGTCCGGCGTCGGCGTCACCATCACCAGCCGCTCGACGCCCGCCACCTTGGCGGGCACGGCGTTCATCAGCACGGAAGACGGATAGCTGGCGAGGCCGCCCGGCACGTAGAGGCCAACGGCGTCGATGGCGGACCAGCGGAACCCGGCGGTCACGCCTGCCGCGTCGGTCACTTCCTTGTCTTCCGGCTTCTGGATGGCGTGGAAGGCGGCAATGCGCTCGGCAGCCAGTTTCAAGGCGGCCAGCACCTGGGGCTCGCACGCGGCCTTGGCGGCCTCGATTTCTTCGGGCGTGACGCGCATGCCAAGCGCGTTCAGGTCGATGCGGTCGAACTTCTGCGTGATCTCCTGAAGGGCGGCATCGCCCCGCTGACGCACGTCGGCAATGATACCGGCCACTACATCACGCACATCCGTCGGGGCTTCGCGGCGATCATCGACCAGCGCGGCGAAGGCGGACTCGAAGCCGGCATCCCGGCTGTTCAGACGCAACGGCATTACTTCTGCTCCTCAACCAGTGCGCGGATCTTCTCGATCCACGGCATCAGTTCAGGTCCGCGCGTCTTGTACGCCGCGCGGTTGACGATGAGACGCGAGCTGACCTCGGCAATCGTCTCCACTTCCGTCAGGCCGTTTTCCACCAGCGTGCGGCCTGTCGAGACCAGATCGACGATGCGGCGGCACAGGCCCAGTGTCGGAGCCAGTTCCATCGCGCCGTTCAGCTTGATGCATTCGGCCTGCACGCCCTTGGCTGCAAAGTAGCGGCGGGTGACGCCGGGATACTTGGTGGCGACGCGAATGTGGCTCCACGTGCGCGGATCATCTTCCTCACTGAGATCGGTAGGCTCGGCGACCGACAGGCGGCACTTGCCAATGCCGAGGTCAACCGGCGCGTAGATCTCGGGGTAGTCGAACTCCATCAGCACGTCGTTGCCGGCAACGCCCAGCTGGGCCGCGCCGAAGGCGACGAAGGTCGCCACGTCGAACGAGCGCACGCGAATGATTGAGAGGCCCGGAATGTTGGTGGCGAAATGGAGCGCCCGGCTGCTGTCGTCGTGAAACGCGGCTTCCGGTTCGATTCCGGCCGCGCGCAGCACGGGCATTACTTCCTTCAGGATGCGGCCCTTGGGCAGGGCCATGACCAGTCCTTCGGTCGTCATTTCTTCATTCCATCCACATGTACGGGCGGGGCCGTTCATAAGGCGGCAGCGCTCCCGCGTCCATGCCGTAACCGGCTGATGGGGGGCATTATTCTGGTGAAGCTCGCGGAAGAAAGCCAAAGAGCGCCCAAACACACTGCTTTCATATGCAGGATGTTTTGATTCGGCTTTCGCTTCCTCTTGCATTTGACCCGCTAATAGATCATCTGACCGCCATTTCGGAGCCAAACTGCCAGGGCAAGCGAATGGCAAAGGAAGAACTGATTGAAATGCGGGGGCAGGTTGTCGAGCTGCTTCCCAATGCCATGTTCCGCGTAAAACTCGAAAACGGCCACGAAGTTTTGGGCCACACCGCCGGCAAGATGCGAAAGAACCGCATCCGCGTGCTGGTGGGAGATGAGGTGCTTATGGAACTTACCCCCTATGACCTGACCAAGGGTCGCGTCACGTACCGTTTCAAATAACGTGGCTTTTGTTCTCGCCTCCGCCAGTCCGCGCCGCCTCGATCTGCTGGCCCAACTGGACATCCAGCCGGACCGCGTGGTCCCCAGCGATATCGATGAAACGCCCGGCAAGGCCGAGCTTCCACGTCCCTACGCCGCCCGCCTCGCCCGTGAAAAGGCTGAGGCCGTGGCTTCCCAGCATCCTGATACAATCGTTCTGGCCGCCGATACGGTGGTTGCCGTTGGTCGGCGCATTCTGCCCAAGGCGGAAACCGAATCGGAAGCGCGGGCCTGCCTGAAGCTGATGTCGGGCCGCAGGCACCACGTCTATACGGCGGTGGCGGTCATCGATGCGGCGGGCACCCGGCGCGAGCGCCTGTCCGACACCGTCGTGACCGTCAAGCGGCTGACCGATGAGGAAATCAACGCCTACATCGCCTCGGGCGAGTGGAAGGGCAAGGCGGGAGGCTACGCCATTCAGGGACGGTTCGCGGCCTATGTGAAGGCCATGGCCGGTTCCTACTCCGGCGTGGTCGGTCTGCCGCTTTACGAGACGAACGCGCTGCTGAGCGCCAGCGGTTTATCTGCCAATGGCGCTGGCCGGTAATGCCGCTTGAATGGCTGATCGAGGCGCTGCCGGGTGAACGGCGGGCGGCGCTTGTGAACGGCGACACGCTTCTGGAAATCCGCCTGCTGCGCGATGAGGCCGACCCGGTGCAGACCGGGGCGATCTTCGCCGCGCGCCTGCGCCGCAAGGTCAGCCCGACCCGCGCGATCGTTGATCTGGGCGGGCAGGAAGCTTTCCTCCAACCCATCCCCGCGGGGCTCAGCGAAGGACGGCTGGCGGTGGTGGAGATCACCCGCCCCGCCTTGCCCGAGCCCGGCAAGATGAAGCTGCCCCATTGCCGCCCCGCATTGCCGGAGCAGACAGGGCGGGTGCCTGACCAAGCGGGCCTCATCACACCCGCTCCCGTCTGGCAGCCGGCCGGTGCGCCGGCACGGAACGTTCAGCGTCTGCCGGCCGAACTGGGGGTGGATGAAGCGCTGGATGCGGCGGTGTCTGGCGAGGTCGCGTTCCCCGGCGGCCTGCTCACGCTGGAGCGTACCCGCGCCGGGCTGGTCATCGATGTGGACGGCTCCGGCCCTGCGCTCGAGGTGAACGTGGCGGCGGCGCGCACCGTCGCGCGCTTGCTGCGGCTCTATGCCATCGGAGGGCCGGTGATGATCGACTTCCTCACCTCCGGCAGCAAGTCGGACCGGGTGACGGTGGCCGATGCCTTCGACGCGGCCGCGCAAAACGACCCGACGCCCTTCGAGCGCACCGCCATCAACGGCTATGGCCTGATGCAGGTGATTCGCCCGCGCCCCGGCCCCTCCATCATTGACCTGCTGTGCGGGACGCGGCGCAACCAGTGGTCCGCTGAATCTGTGGCGCTCCGGCTCATTCGCGAGGTGATTCACGCTCGCGGGGCAGGGGTGCGGCGCATTGTGGCGCACCCCGAGGTCATCGATGTGCTCAATCGCTGGCCGGAACTGCTGGCCCGTGCAGCAACGGCGGCGGGTGCGCGAATCGACCTCTTGGCGGAGCCGCAGGTTCCGGGGTATGGGCATGTACATGTCCAGCCCGTCTAAATGCCCCATCTGCGGCAAGCCCGCAGTACCCCAGTTCCGTCCGTTCTGCTCGGCGCCCTGCCGGGATCGCGACCTTTTGAACTGGCTCGGCGAGTCTTATAAGGTTCCCGGCCAAGTAAATGACGATGAAGCTGAAAGACCTCTGGACAACCCTGATTCAGATCGACTATAGACCCGCCACCGCTTAGGCGCCCGGGTAGCTCAGTTGGTAGAGCAAGGGATTGAAAATCCCTGTGTCGGCGGTTCGATTCCGTCCCCGGGCACCACCTTCCTCCCTCAGCGGTCCTTCAGAAAACTTCTCAAGCCTATATCAGCGAAACCCTGCGGTTTTGGCCGTTTTGAGCGGTTCTCAGCTTGCAGACATGCGCCGCGCGAGAGTCTCCGGTCTCTCCCCGCGATCTCCGAATCTTGAAAGCCAGTGATTCGCAACTGAAATGCGAATCAGGCTGGGCATGCTCGAATCAATTCAGCGTGCTCGGCCGGATTCCCGGCAACAGAGTCGGCATTCCTTACAAACCTGCACCCTCCTGAAGCCAAGTCGCTGAGAACTTTGGCGGGCATGGAACTTGCTTCTCCGGTGTCCGGCGGCAGGCAAAGGAGAAAATTTGATGCAGAGACTTTTGTTGGCGACCCTTGCCCTGCTTGGCTCGGCCACGCCCCTCCGCGCGGCTCCCGTTGAACTGATCGAGAATGGCGGCTTTGAAACCGGAGATTTCTCCGGCTGGTCCGTCAACGATGCGCAAGGCAGCGCCGGGACATGGTTCATCGACACGCCCGGCAGCACCGCGCCGCTCTCGGACAACCCGACGGCGGCCAACCCGGCCGGAGGCGCATTCTATGCCGTGTCCGATATGCTCAATCCCGGCGCCCATGTTCTCGTTCAGGACTTCACCGTTCCCTTCGATGCCACGGGCGTGCAACTGACGTTCCAGATGTTCGTCAATGACTGGTCGAACGTCGGCCCGATTGTGGACCCTGCCGGCCTTGATCCGGAAGTTTTCCCGAATCAGCACGCCCGGGTCGATATCCTGGCGTCGGACGCCAGCCCCTTCGATACCGAGGACGGCGTCATCACCAACCTCTATCTGGGTGTTGATGAGGGCGAGGACCCGAACGAGTACACCGACTACGCTTTTGATCTGACCGCCTTCCTGACACCCGGCGAGACCTACCGCCTGCGCTTCGGGCAGGTTGAGACCGAATTCTTCCTGAACGTGGGCGTGGACAACGTCAGCATGCTTGCCGATGCCGCCGCCGTACCCGAGCCCGCGGCGCTTGGCCTGTTGGGCATGGGGCTGCTCGGCGTTGCCGGGCTGCGCCGCCGCCAGGCTGCCTGATGTCTGGGGGAGGCCCGAGCAGGCGCATTTGTGCCTCCCCCGCTTGTTCTGCGGAATTTGGCGCAGCGGGCCGCGCAACCAATCCTGTGCTGCATCGTTCCGCTTGCAAAAGGGTGCGGGCGACCCATGGAAAACGAACCACCAGTTGAGGGTGACGGCAGGTTCCTGACCAGACCGGTTTCGGTCTATCTGGACATTGTCCGGTTCATGGCGGCGCTGGCGGTGCTGATCGGCCACGCCGCGGATGATGGGCTCTATCAGGGCCGCTACTTCCTTTACGGCCTCGGCCACGAAGCGGTGATGGTGTTCTTCGTCCTCTCCGGGCTGGTGATCGCCTCCACCACCGTGCGGCAGGGCCGGTCCCTGCGCAGCTTCACGATCGCCCGGCTGGCGCGCATCTACCCGGTCGTCATCCCCGCCATCATTCTCAGCTTCGGCCTGTATGGGCTGGCTGGCTGGCTCGGCATCAACGATGCGGACTGGGCGCAAGACCCCAACTATTCCCTCACCACCCTGTTCGGCTCCCTGCTGTTCCTCAACGAAAGCTGGAACTCGGGGATGATCCTGCCGTGGAATTTCCCGTACTGGTCCATTTGTTACGAGGTCTTCTACTACGCCCTGTTCGCCTGCCTCGTGTTCGGGCGCGGCGTGTGGCGCTGGCTGTTCTTCATCGCCTTCGCATTGGTGGCCGGGCCGCGTGTGCTGGCGCTCGCGCCGGTGTGGGCGCTGGGCGTGTGGATCGCGCTCGATCCGCGCCTGCGACTGCGTAGTCCGACGCTGGGCCTTGCTCTTGTGCTTGCCACATGGCCGGTCATTCTGTGGATCGGCATG
The DNA here is from genome assembly GCF_036515995.1 of Pedomonas sp. Taxonomy (NCBI): domain Bacteria; kingdom Pseudomonadati; phylum Pseudomonadota; class Alphaproteobacteria; order Sphingomonadales; family Pedomonadaceae; genus Pedomonas; species Pedomonas sp. The sequence goes on from NZ_DATBUP010000145.1 coordinate 36,518, forward strand.
GCGGACTGGGATGACGGCCTCAAGACCTGGCTCCATTTCACGGTGCCCGGCTGGTGGCGGCTGGTTTCGTCCGAAAAGGTGCTCACCGATTATCTGCTCGGCCTGCTGGTCATGGCCAATTTCATCGGCTTCCACGCCTGCGCGGGGTGGTTCACGGGGGCGCTGCGCGCCATGGAGCGGCCGGTGCGGTTCATGGCGGGGTCAACCTTCTCCCTCTACCTGTTTCACCGGCCCATGACGCATTTCCTCGTTGCGGCCGGAGTGGACACGCGGGAAAACTGGGTCGTCTTCACCGGTGTCGTCCTTGGAATTGTGGCCGTCTGCTTCGCTCTTGCGGAACTCACGGAAAAACGGCGCGATGCGGCACGCCGCTTCTTCTCGGCGCTGCTCGGGCGACTGGTCCCGAGCCGCGTTTCGCGAACTGTCTGATCGACCGGTTTATTATCCGATGGGTGGATAAATCCAGGGAATGAAGGCCATGTAACAAAAGCTTATCATTGCTGTAACGAAAGTGTCGCGCCCGGCAGGCACATCCTCCCTCGACTTTGGTCTTAACGAGTTGTGGGAAGCGAAATGTCTGCGTTTGTGCAAGTGCTCGGCTTCAAGGCTGTTGGAACGGTTGCTCGCGGGTTGTTGCTTGGTGGTGCGTCCGTTGCCGCGCTGACCTTGGGCAGCGCCGAGGTTCGGGCCGATGAGGCCGCTGCCGCAACGGCGGCAATGGATGAGATCATCGTCACCGGCTATCAGCGCCAGAACGCCCTCTCCATTCTGGAGAAGCGCAGCACGGACATCGAAGCCGACTTCCTCTCCAACGACGAGACCGGCCAGCAGCCGGACTACAACATTGCAGACAGCCTGCGCCGCCTGCCGGGCGTCGACACCATCTTCGATGAGGACGAAGGCCGCTATGTCGCCATCCGCGGCATGGACCCGGACTACACCTCCGGTGCCATCGACGGCGCGACCATGGGCTCGTCGGAGCGCAACAACCGCCGCCTCAACATGGAGGCCATTCCCTCCACGGTGGTGAAGCAGGCCGTGGTGCGCAAGTCGCGCACGCCGGACATGGAAGGGAATGCCATTGGCGGTTACGTCAACCTCGTCACCCGCTCGGCGTTTGACACCAACGGCACCTATCTGGTCGGCAACGTTTTCCTTGGTCACTATGATTCCGACGAAGCGCCGGGCTCTGACGGCCTGTCCTACCGCGCCAGCGCCGCCTTCTCGACCACCTTTGGCTCCAACGACGAGTTCGGCATCGTGGCCGCCGGCAGCTTCCTGCGCCGCCAGCGCGATCAGGAACGCAGCCAGCCCAGCAGCTTCCAGGATCTGGACGGCATCCGCGCGCCCAACACCATGGCCAGCAGCGCCTATCCGCTGGTCTCCAAGCGCTACGGCGGCTTCCTGAAGCTGGAGTACAACCCGAGCGACAGCTTCTATGCCGCCCTGACCGGCTCGCACTTCCAGCAGGATGAGGACGAGCTGCGCCTGACCAGCCAGGTCAACCGCCGCGGGGCCAACGTCCAGAACGGCGAGACGGCGTCCACCGCTGCCGGTCAGGCCTTCTCCCGGTACAACGATTTCCCGATCGAGAAGCCGATGACCACCGTCAACGGCAACGTGCGCTGGGATGTGGACGAGGACTCGACCCTCGACGCCCGCGCCAGCTGGTCGGAAGCCGCCTTCACCGAAACCTCGAACGAGGTGCGGTTCATCACGCCGAACAACGATCCCAACCTGGGCTCGACCATCGACGTGTCAGGCAAGTACCCGGTCCTGTCCATGCACAACCCGGGCTATTTCGCGAACCCGGCCAACTACAAGTTCGACTACTTCAAGCCGTACATCGACGACTCCGTCGAAACCGTGAAGGAAGGCGAGCTGAACTACGGCTGGAACGTCGGCAAGGACGACGACGGCTGGGGCTTCAAGGTCGGCACCAAGCTCCGCCAGACCACGCGTGACATGGATCACGACGACACCACCTACAAGCTGCTGGCGGGCAACTCGCTCGATCTGTCCGGCGCTTACGGCGGTACCTACACGCCGCTGGACGCCGTCGATCCGGCACCGATTGTCGATTACGACAAGTTCAACGACTTCTTCACCGCCAATCGCGACCTGTTCTCGGCGGTCGAGAACAACATCCTGAACGACTACTGGATGCGGGAAAATGTGAAGGCGGCCTATGCGTCGGCCACCTACAAGAACGACTTCATGAAGGTGGTGTTCGGCATGCGCTACGAGCACACCCGCACCAAGGTGGAGCGTCCGCAGAGCCAGACCGTCGGCGGGCAGACCCTCATCGACATCGTCAACCACAAGTCCAGCTATGACAACTGGCTGCCGTCGGTCACGTCCTACTTCGATCTGACCGAGAACCTGCGCCTGCGCGCTTCCTACTACAAGGCGGTGGGCCGCGCGAACCCGAACCAACTGGCCTCGGGCGAAGTCATCAGCACCAGCACAGACGGCCTGCTCTCCATCTCGCGCGGCAACCCCGACCTGGAGGCGCGCACTGCCGACAACTACAGCGCTGCGCTGGAATACTACTTCCCTGACAATTCGGGCCTAGCCTCCATCGGCGTGTTCCACAAGGACGTGAAGGACGACATCTTCACCTCTGCCGTGGATGGCGAGTTCAACGGCGAGCCGGCAGTTTACAGGCAGGCGGTCAACGCGGCGGGTGCGAACGTCACCGGCCTTGAGGCCAACCTGGTTCTCAACCGGCTGGACTTCCTGCCGGGCAGGCTGGCGAACTTCGGCCTCTCCACCAACTTCACCTACATGAAGGGCGAGACCGAGGTGGTGATGGGCGACGGCTCCATCCGCGAGCTGAACTACATGCGCGAGCAGCCGCGCCGACTGTTCAATGCCTCGGTCTTCTACAAGGAAGGCCCGTTCCAGGCGCGCGTCACCTACGCCTACAAGTCCAAGTACCTGGGCACCATCAACACCGGCGGCAGCGCCGAGAAGGGCGATCGCTACTACAAGCCCGACCAGCAGCTGGACGCGCAGGTTCGCTTCAAGCTCAACCCGCAGGTGGAACTGATCGCCGAGGCCAAGAACATCACGGACGAGGCGCGTGTGAACTACGAGTACCTCGATGATCCGGCGGTCCGCGATCACAATTATCACGGCCGGTCCTTCTGGCTCGGTGCCTCTTTCCGGCTCTAACCGGAAAACCCCGGCGTGCGGAGCAGTCCTCTCCTCCGCACGCCAACTCCCTCTGACTTGCGTCCAGTGAGTGCCTGCGTGATGTTTCCCCGCGTCTCCCTGCGCCGTATGGCCCTCTGGCTTGCAGGCGCGGTGCTTCTTTCCGGTTGCGCCACGGTCGAACGTCCGGGCCAGAGCCTGTTCCCCGGCGTTTCCTACGTCCAGCGCACGGAAGCGGGGGAGACGCCGCAGCGCATCCACATCCTCAGCGTTGATCTTGAAGCGCAGGGCATCGCCTTCGGCGTTACGCCGGGCGACCCTTCGCAGGGCATGGAGCATGTGGCGCGCCGCACTTCTGCCATGCTGGCCGAGAGCCGCGCGCAGGTCGCCATCAACGCCAACTATTTCCTGCCCTTCAAAGGCGGCAGCAAGGGCGGGGGTGACTATTACCCCCACGAGGGCCAGCCGGTGAACGTCTCCGGTGCGGCCCTCAGCGGCGGGCAGGTGGTGTCTCCCGTCGAGACGGACATCGATGATCGGGTCGAAGCCATGGTGTGTTTTGCCGGTCCCCGCGTTGAGATCGTGGACGGGCAGCTGTGCCCCAAGGGTTTCAGCGATGGCGTGGCGGCCGGGCCGCGTCTGCTGACCGGCGGGCGCATCGAGCAGCTTCCGGCACCGCTTGCGCCGCGCACGGCCCTCGGCCTCTCCGCCGATCGCAAGCGGGCCTGGCTGGTGGTGGTGGATGGCCGCCAGCCGGATGCCGTTGGCGCAAGCCTGCCCGAACTGGCGGCGTTGTTCGCCGACCTCGGCGCAAGTGACGCGCTGAACCTTGACGGCGGCGGTTCCTCCACGCTGGCAGTGGAGGGAGCCGACGGCAAGCCGGTTCTGCTGAACACGCCCGTTCACACCGGCATCCCGGGCCGAGAGCGCCCGGTTGCCAACCACATTGTGCTGTTTGCCCGCAAATAAGAACACAAAGGACTATTCGGCATGCACAAGCTCCTTGCTCCCTTCGCTCTGGCGTTCGCCGTTGCAGGCACGCAGCCGCTTCCGGCGTTTGCGGATGCCGGGGCGCTTGCCCGTAAACTTCAGGACGGCTCGGCGGATGCGCCGGTCATGGTCGTTGCCCACCGTGGCTGCTGGTCAGAAGCGCCGGAGAATTCCATCGCCGCCATCGAGAACTGCATCAAGCTGGGGGCGGACATGGTGGAGATCGACGTCCGCAACACCGCCGATGGCAAGCTGGTGCTGATGCATGACACCACGATCGACCGCACCACCACCGGCGCCGGCAAGGTGTCCGACATCAGCTTCGATGCCCTGCGGGCGCTGAAGCTGCGGCAAGGTGCAGGCGGCCCGGGCGCTGCCGTTGTGGACGCGCACGTGCCGACGTTGGAAGAGGCGCTGCTGGCCGCCAGGGACCGCATCCTCGTTAACCTTGATCTCAAGGTCGCGAACGAGGCGGAGGTGTTCGCGCTCGTCGAGAAGCTGGGCATGAACGGGCAGATCCTGATGAAGCTCTATGACACGCCACAGGACGCCCGCCTCATCAACGCCCCCTTCCACGGCAAGACCCACTACATGCCGATCGTCGGCGTCTGCCTGCCCGCGAAAATGCCGGGCTGTACGCCGCAGTTGCGGGCCCCGCTTAAGGATTACGCCCGCTTCAAGCCGGTGGCCTATGAGGTCTCCTTCTTCGACAACCGGGACTTTCTGAAGAAAACCCTCTCCCAGCCGCGTGCGAAGAATACGCGGGTATGGGTCAACTCGCTCGGCAAGGATGACGAGCGGGCGCTGGTCGACCCCAAGACCACCTGGGGCGGGCTGATCGACATGGGCGTCTCCATGATCCAGACCGACCGGCCGGAGGAACTGTTGGCCTACCTGCGCAGCCGCAAATGAGGCGGAAGATGCGCAGGGCGCTGTTCCTTGCTGCCGGGCTGCTGGCGGCTTCCGGTGCGCAGGCGGCCGAGCCCGCCCGTGAAGACAAGCCGCCGCTGAACCCTGACAAGATCATCCTTGTGGGGGATTCCACCATGGCCTCCATGAGCGGCTGGGCCTCGGCTTTCTGCGCCCGGCATGTGTCGGCGGCGGTGGCGTGCCTCAATCTGGGGCGGGGCGGG
>NZ_DATBUP010000146.1:0-2679 GCF_036515995.1 Pedomonas sp.
CCTCATCCAGTCCGTCCGGTCAGGCCCGAGAGCCGCTCCGTCCGTCCCGGTGAGGGCGTCACCGCGTCGGGAGGCGGCTTATGGCCCCAACCAAACCAAGAGTCAACGACAACAGGCAAACTTTTTGAACTTTTTGCGAAACGCAACGCAGAGAGGCGAAAAATCAATATGTTAGCAGAAATCGGCAGCACCTGAAGGAGCGTGATTGATCCACTAGATCGGGCCGTAAGCGGTTCCGATTTTGCCTCGCGCGGAGACTCGCGCGCGATTAATCCAGACATTTGGGACCGGAGAAGCTGCGATTCCGGTTACTGGCGTCGGAATCGTAGCTCTTGCTGGCAACGGACCGGGCCTTTGGCAGTCCGGACGGCCGGTTTCCGGCATGATGACCTTCAGCGAGGCACCGGGAGCGGCGACGTGGTTGCTGTCGTTGCGGATTCAGCGCGCAACCCGCCACCGAGCGCGACATAAAGAGCAACGGCGTTGGACAGTTGCGCCTGCCGTGTTTGGACCAGCAGTTGCTCCGCCGCAAACAGCTGCCGCTGGGCATCCAGCACCTCGATATAGTCTGCCACCCCATTACGGTAGCGCAGCTCGGCGAGTTCAGCGCGGTCGCGTTCTGCGATAAGCCCGCGTTCCTGCGCCGCGAATTGCTCCGCCAGCCAACGCCGGGCCGCCAGTGCATCCGCCACTTCGCGGAAGGCGTTTTGAATCGTCAGCTCATAGTTGGCGACGGCAATGTTCCGACGGGCAACCGCAATATCAAGGTTGGCCTCGTTGCGGCCGGCGTCGAACAGCGGAAGTGTCAATGCCGGGCCGTAGGACCAGCTCTCCCCGTCGTTGCCGAACAGTTGGTCCAGTTCGGTACTGGCGAAACCGAAAAAGCCGGTCAGGCTGATTCTGGGCAGGAAGGCCGCTCGCGCCGCGCCGATGTTGGCATTGGCTGCGCGCAGCTCTTCCTCGGCGGCCAGGATATCGGGTCGGTTGACGAGCAGATCCGAGGGCAGACCCGCGCTGATGTTCTCGATGATCCCCTGATTACTGAGCGGGCGCGGGGGCGGCAAGTCTTCCGGCAGTGGGCCACCGATGAGCACCTGCATCGCGTTGCGGTTCTGGGCGCGCTGGCGCTGGAGGCTGGCCAGCTCCGTCTCCGCCTGCGTCAGCAGGGTTTCGGTCTGGCGGTAATCGAGGGCGGACGTTACACCCGCCTCCAGCCTCAGCCTAGAGATTTCAAGCGATTCCCGGCGGCTGCGCACGGTCTGCTCGGCCAGCCTGATCCGCTCGGAGAACTCACGTTCGATAAGATAAACGGTGGCAACGTCTGCAATCAGGCTGAGCATGAACGCGCGCTGCGCCTCGATGGTTGAAAGATAGGCCGCGCGGGCCGCCTCGCTCAGGCTGCGCACCCGCCCCCAGAAATCAAGCTCGAACGCAGAGACGTTGACGCCGATCTGATAGCGGTTGAAGGTGGCAGCCCCTCCCTGCGCGCCACCCGGAATCGCGCCTGCTCCCCCCACGGCGGAGCGGGAACGGACCGCGCTGCCGTCGATCGTCACGTTGGGCAACTGCTCGGCCCGCTGAATTCGATATTGAGCGCGTGCCTCCTCGATCCGCAGGACGGCCTGGCGCAAATCGCGATTGTTTTCGAGCGCCAGCGCGATGAACCGCTGCAAGCGCGTATCTGGAAAGAAATCGCGCCATCCGACGTCGATGGCCAGCGGGCCGTCCGCATCCGGTCCGAGTTCCGGCCCATAGGTTGCGGTCGTCGGCATGGGGGGCTGTTTGTAGTCCGGCTGCAGGGAGCAAGCGGACAAAGCCAGCAGTACGGGGACCAGCTTCAGCCCCTGCGGCAACGAAGCAAACGCTCTACGCATGGTCGTCCTCCGCTGCGGGACGCTGAGCAGGCGGCGCTGGCGTGCTGCCGCTCTCCGGCTTCCTCTTCCGGCCGAGCCATTTGCGCACTGCCACGAAGAAAACGGGAATGAAGAAAACGCCCAGAACGGTCGCGCCAATCATGCCGCCCATGACGCCGGTGCCGATGGCAACGCGGCTGGCTGCACCCGCCCCGGTGCTGATGACCAGCGGCAGCACACCGAGGATGAAGGCGAGCGAGGTCATGATGATGGGGCGAAAACGCAGATGCGCCGCCTCAAGGGTCGCGTTCAGAGTGCTGCGGCCCTCCGCCTCCAGGTCCTTGGCGAATTCCACGATCAGAATGGCGTTCTTGGCGGCAAGGCCGATGATGGCGATGATGCCCACGTTGAAATAGACATCGTTCGGCAGGCCGCGCAGCAGGGCGGCGGACAATGCGCCCAGTACGCCCAGCGGCACCACGAGGATAACGGCAAGCGGGATCGACCAGCTTTCGTACAGCGCCGCCAGCACCAGGAACACGATCAGGATGGACAGGCTAAGCAGAGCCGGAATCTGCCCGGCAGACAGTTTCTCCTCATAGGAAATGCCGGTCCACTCATAGCCAAAGCCCTGAGGCAGTTCGCTTGCCAGCCGCTCCATTTCGTCCATCGCCTCGCCCGTGCTGTAGCCGGCAGCGGCCGAGCCGGAGATGTTGACGGCCGGATAGCCGTTGTAGCGGTTGAGCTGGGGCGGGCCCGCCGTCCACTCCGCCGTGGTGAAGGCGGAGAACGGCACCATCTCACCTTCTTGATTGCGAACGCGCAG
>NZ_DATBUP010000147.1:0-13307 GCF_036515995.1 Pedomonas sp.
GGTGTCTCGCTCTGGAATGAGGCCTACGCTCTTGGCGTTGCAGCCTTCAATGCAATACTGGCGGACTGGCGCACACGCGGCGACCTTGAAGGCCTTGACCTGCGCGCAGCGCCTGCCGAGCCGGCCCACGCCTAAGGCGCAAGAACCGGCAGAACCCTAACCTTGGAGACGTCGGATCAATGTGGAACGAGGGGCAGGGCCGGCACATCAGGCAGCCGGCCCGCCGGGACCTTCAAGGTCGGCGCCGCGCGGTTCAGCCGGCTTGAGGCGCACCTCGGCCGCAGCCAGTCGTTCGCGCAGCGTTGGAGCGGCGTCCTTGCTGGCCAGGGGCAGCGCCATGAGGGCAAAGCCATGGGCGGTGATCAACCCCCATTCCTCTGCGGTGATCCGCTCGTCCAGCCAGTCCTGCATGGCGCCGCCGATCAGGCAGATGAAGCTGCGCGCGAGCAGATCCTGCCGCGCTCCGGGGCGCAGGCCGCCGTCGGCGGCGGCCTGGGCGATGATATGGCGCCAGTAGGCCCGTCCGGGGTCATCGCCCGTGGGCGGACGATCCGAGACGGGTCGCTCGACCAGCGCACCGAAAAAGCCGCGATAGAAATCAGGAGCGCTGGCAAGGCCGGCGGCGAGCAGGTCAATGGCGTCGAACACCCGCTCAAGCGGGGCACGCGGTCCAAGTCTTGCCAGTTGCTCTTCGGCCTCTCTGCGCAGTGTCACGTAGAGCGCCTCCAGCACCCCGCGCTTCGAGCCGAAGAGATTGTAAGGCGTGACTTCGGACATGCCAGCGTCCTCGGCAAGACGTCGCATGGAGAAGTCGCCGCGTTCCAGCGCCGCACGCGCGGCTTGCAGCAAGGTTGCCCGGCGGGCCTGCTTCTGCAGCTCTCGTCGCCCCATCGCCTCCCGATCTCCCCGTCCCGTCTTTGTGCGGCCGGGAACCTTAGTAGCGCGCCAGATCCCTTGTCTCAAACCCTATTGCCCCAGCTGCAGTTTATGCATAGCATGCTATAGAAATTTCGGAGGCAGTCTGGTCTCACCAGGACCTGCCCCATGTTGACAGCGCCACCTTTGCCGGCCTTGTCGCGGCCGTCGGTTTGTTCATTCCGTAGTCTTGCGCCCGCCGGCCTCGCGCGCTGGCGCGTAGAGGAGGACACCATGAAACTCAGCGCGTCCGCCCAAGCCTTGCTTGATCAGATGATGGAGCAGATGCCGGACTGGGGCAGCCTCAGCCCGCTTGAATTTCGCGTGATGGTGGCGGCAGCCATCAGTCCGGCCGACCCGGCCGATCGCGTCGCCCGCTGCGACTTTGATGCCGGCGGCGTCCCGGTCAGGCTCTACCGACGGGAGGAGGCGCCTGCCACGCACGAGCCCGTCCTGCTTTACCTGCACGGCGGCGGCTATATCGCCTGCTCGATCGACAGCCATGAGCGGTTCTGCAGCCGGCTCGCGCGCCAGGCGGAGTGCGCCATCCTCTCTGTGGACTATCGGCTGGCACCCGAACATGTCTTTCCAGCAGCGGTCGAGGACGCCTGGACGGCGCTGAACTGGCTGGTGGCGCACGCCGGGAACCTCGGGCTGGATCCGCGCCGCATTGCGGTTGGCGGCGACAGCGCCGGCGGGACGCTTGCAACCGTTGCAGCCATTCGCGCGCGCAACGCAGGAGGAGCAGACATTGTCCACCAGCTCCTCATCTACCCAGGTCTCGACCTTGCATCCGAGACAGATTCCAAGCGCCTGTTTGCCCGCGGCTACATGCTGGACGCGGAATTCTCCGAGGTCTGCCTCTCAGCCTACGTGCCGGCGCGGTCGCAGCGGAGCCACCCGTGGGCTTCGCCGCTCCGAACACCCTGCCTGGCAGGACTGCCGCCAACGACACTTCTCACCGCCGAGTGCGATCCGCTGCGCGATGACGCGTTTGCCTATGCAGCGCGGCTCGAGGACGCCGGGGTTGCGGTCGATCACCGCCTGTACCGCGGCATGTACCATGGCTTTGCTGCCATGTTCGGCGTGTTGCCGGAGGCAGACGAGGCGATGGCCGATGCGGCGGCGTCGCTTCGCCGCGCCTTTGCAATGATTGATGCCTGAGCGAGCAAACGGCGGCTGGCGCTTGGAGCAGCCCGGTCAATTGCTCGGCTCGAGGCTTGGTTCAGCCTTCGGGCTGTCTGATGCATCAACTGGTTCTGCCATCTGCGCATGCTTTTCAAAGGCGCGCTTTGTCGACGCCTGAATGACGTCGATAAAGCCGTCGCGATTGTCCCGTGCCCAGTCGAAGGATTTCTGACGGTTGCGATTGTCGCCGTTGATGGCCGGCAGCACATAGCGCATCATCATTTCCATTGATCGCTTCTTGTCGTCCTGCGAGGCCCAGTTCTTGTCCAGCATCAAGAGGCAGCCGAAATCCGGCACCTTTTCTTCGAGCCTGCGGATCTGCCTGATCGCGTCATCTGGCGTGCCGACAACGATTTCGCCGGTCTCGAGGAGATCCTCGAGCGACTTGTGCGCCGGGGATTCCTTCAACTGCTCGGACTGGTTCTTGATATAAAGGAGATACCGCTCGTAGCCCTCGCGCACCTGGTCCATCGCCTTGTCGCGCGTCTCGGCAATATGGATATCAGTTGCACAGCGGATGCTGGCAGGCGACATCGACCGACCCAATCTGGTCGCAGTGTCGCAGGCGATTTTCCAGTTGTTGCTGAGGGCGTCATAGCCATACGTCGCGGTTGAGGCGAGGCAGAGCATGCCGGCGTTGAATTTGGCGGCCAAGGTGCCTCCGTTGGGTGAGAACGTGCTGGCGACGCAGTACTCCAGGTCGGGGTTGTAGGGCAGCAACTGCGCATGCGCGTCCCGCAGGGTGTACCAGCCGTCGTATGTCTCGGTCACCCATTCACCGGACAGCAGGCGCTGGATCACATCCAGGCCCCGTTCCAGCTTGTCGCGCGACTCCCGTGCATCCAGACCCAGCATGTGCGCATCGCTCACGAGCAAGCCTGGCCCGGCCCCGAAGATCAGGCGGCCGAAGGTCAGGTGGTCGAGCTGTGCGATACGGTTCGCCGTCATCAGCGGGTTGTGATAGGGCAGGGAGATGACGCCCGTGCCCAGCTTGATACGCCGGGTACGCTGGGCTGCTGCTGCGATCATCAATTCAGGCGAGGCGCTGAGTTCATAAGCGCCGGTATGATGTTCGCCGTACCAGAATTCTGCAAACCCGATTTCATCGGCAAACTGGGCCAGCGCCAGGTCGCGCTCCAGAGCAAGGGTGGGGCTTTCGTCCAGGGGATGGAAAGGGGCCAGGAACATGCCGACGCGCAGCGGGACCTTTCGCATAATCGCTCCTTTAGGGTTCACTGTCTCACGGTCTCCGTCACATTAAAATACAGTCTGCATCGAAATTCAAACGAGACTTCGGGGAGGTGGGAAAATAAATTGATAGGGCACGCTATATCGCGGCCTGCGCCGGGATGTTCTGCGCGATCCAGGAGAACTGCGCCGCCTGGAGGCGGCCGGGCCCTGGCAGGAGCCGCGCCAGTTGTCCGTTCGGGGCAAGAAGATCGCGGCAAGAAGATCAAGGAGGCAGGAAGGTCAGGGGCGGAAGCTCCCGATACTGGCTTCCGGCCGACCCCCATGCTGCGCCTGCCCCGCCATGCTACTGCGCCTGGGCAACCTTCATTGCTTCCAGCGGCACGGCACGCTTTGGGCTTCCACGCCTCAATTCCGGGACGTAAGGGTAGCGCGCATTGGTGTTTGACCGCTGGTCATCCGGGCGGCGCGGCGCGATGCGGCCGCCATATTCAAAAGCGACCTCGAAGCCAAGCAGGCGCTTCTCTTCCTCGGTCAGGGTTTCATAAACATCATCGTGGATGATGGCGGGGTAGACGTCCTGCGGCTTTACAAAGTGAACGCCGTAAACTGTGCCGATCGACTTGCGGGTTTTGGGCGACGTGGACGCCCACTGGCAATGCCAGGTACGGCTTTCCCAGATGAGTGCCGACCCGGCCTTGGCGGTGAGGGGCACAAGCGCGCCGCCGATCGCGGCAACCGCTTCGTCACGCTCCAGCGTCATATCCGGGGACGGGTGCAGATGGCTGCCTGGCACGATGCGGGTCGCGCCCATTTCAGCCTCGAAGTCGGACAAGCAGGTCATGATGTTGAGCATGACCGGAAAAGGCGTTGCAAATGGAATTGCCTGCTGATCGGCGTGGAGTATCTGCGCCTGAGCGCCGCGTCGCAGGATCAGCGCTGACTGTGTCACGAGATTGAACGGCTGGCCGCGGAAGACGTGCTGGCAATAGGAAAGCGCTGCCGGATGGCGCATCAGGTCACGAAACATGCTCCCTTTATTGGGCAGAAAATTGACGTGCTGAAAGGCGGCTGTGGCGCCCTCGACGCCACCGAAGTGGCGATCCTCGCCGGCATGGCCGCTGTCCGACAAGGCCGCTACACCCTGTTCGCGCTCCAGTTCTGCCTGTTCATCCAAGCGCGCGTTGAGCACGCTCAGCTGCTCTTCGCTGAGAAAATTTTCATGGATGGTGTAGCCGTATGTCTCGAGATTGTTCCAGCCCTCCTCAACCGTGGTCGCGCAGGCCAGTCGATGGGAGTGACTGACATTTTGTGTTGCAAACATCATGGTTGCGAGCCTCCCTCCTCTGCCGCGGATTCAGGGATGCGGCTGTTTTTGCCCAATTAACTTATGGCGTAAATTTAATACCGTCAACGTCGCTTCCGCAAACGGCTGACCGGCGATCGCTGCTGGCCGGCGTCCTCCCGCTCCAACTTCCAAGGCATGCGCGGGCATGGTATCAGCGGGACATGACCGCAGAGCCCACCCCGCCACGTCGCTCCGTCGGCCGCCCAAGCCGGCTTTCCCGTGAACAGGTGGTTGCTGCCGCACTGGACCTGCTCAACGAGCAGGGGCTGGATGGTTTCAGCGTTGCCAAGCTGGGCCGAAGGCTGAACGCATCCGGGATGTCGCTTTATACCTATTTCTCCAGCCGTGATGCCTTGCTGGAGGCCGTTGCTGATGAAGTCTTCAAGTCCTACGTGCCGCCGCGCGCTGATCAGGACTGGCGTTCCTACGTCATTGACTGGCTGGAGAGAGTGGCGGCGCATTTCCAGCGCTACCGGGTGGCACTCAGCGTGATTGCCTGGGAGGAGCATTTATCCACCGGGTGGCTGCGCGTCTGGCTGCCTCTGGTGCGCACGCTCGCCGCGGTTCAGCCGGACGCCGCGCGGCTCAGAGCCGCGCTCAACTGGTTCTCCCATGCCGCGATCGGGCTGATTAACGCACGCGTCAGGGGGCCGCAAGCCATTGCCGCGCTGGAGGCCCATGTTGTCAGCGCCTTCTCGCAGCAGGATCAGGATCTGCTGCGCGTTCTCTATCAGGAGGCCCCGGATCCGGACCAAGACTGGATGCTCCGGTTCGGCTTCGAGAATCTGGTGGCAGGCCTTGAGCAGCTCCTTGTCGGCGACGCCGCGCATCGGCCGAAAAAACCCGGCAGGCGCGGCCAGAGGAAATAGGGGCATGGGCTGGCCCGCTGTTCCCTCCCGTTCAGACCGGACTGGCGTCCACCTGACTGCTGGCCCTGCGGGCATGCGTCTCGCTCCTGATCAGGGCAAGGTTCAGCACGCCGGCAAGGGCCAGCAGGCTGATGATCACCAGCAGCGCCAGATCATAGTCACTGCTCTGCTGTCGCAGGTACCCTGCCAGGGGCGACAGCAGGAAGACGAATGGCACCGCGGTCAGGGATGAGACCCCGGAGACAAATGAGAAGTTGCCACGGCCAAACAGCCTGGCGACCAGCACGGACTTGGCGCTGATCACGCCGCCGCCGCACATGCCAATGATGATGGCATCCACGGTCAGCAGCAGAAAACTTGCGGGCAGGATCAGGATCAGCCAGACGACGGCCTGGACAAATGCACCGGCGGCAAGGGCGGTGGCGCCGCTCCAGCGGTCCGCGATCATGCCGAACAGCAGCGAGCCCAGTATTCCGGTGGCACCGGAGATCGCGAGCAGAAGCGCCGACTGATCCAAGGCCCAGCCCTGCTCGACCAGGATCGGCACCAGATGGGCGCTCTTGGCGACGCCCGCGCCAGCAACCAGCCCGGTGGCCGTTGCCATCATGAGGAAACTGGGCTGGCGCCAAAGCTGGCCAAAGCTCAGTGTGCGGGCCAATGCGGGCCGGGGCGTGTCGGCGGGCCGTTTGCAGGGTGCCCCGACGGGGCGCAGATCAACGAGCGACGGCCGATCAATGATCAGCAGTTGCAAGGGGATGATGGCGGCCACGGCAATCGCAGCGGCAAAGAGCACGCCTTTCACCCCGAGGAATGGCAGCATCCAGACTGTTGCCATCGGCGTGACAGTGATGAGTAGCGGCATCATGGCAAAGCCGACCATGCGCCCCTGGCCCCGCTCATACCAGTTGCTGATCAGCGTCATCACGGGCAGGGATCCCATCAGCGCCGTGCCAGGCCCGATCAGCAGTCCATAGGTGGCCAGCATCATGAGGCTGTCCTGCACAAACGGCAGAAGGGCAAACCCGGAGCTGGTCAGGACGGCGCCCGACAGCATCAGCGGCCTGATGCCAACCCGGGGGATCAGCATGCCGATGACAGGTGCTGTCAACCCGTGCAGGAGCGCGACCAGAGAAAGCGCCATCCCCATTGTGGCGCGGTCGGCGTTGAACATTTCCTCCAGATGCAGCACAAGCGCGCCGAAGGTGCCGTAGCAAAGCCCGATCCCGATGTTGAAGGACGCAAAGCCGATGATCGTCATGCGGCGGCCCAGGGCGTCGGCGCGTCGCTCCGCCCGCAAGTTGCTGTCCTGCGCTGCAGGGGCTGGTTCTTCAAGGGCCGGTTTGCGTCTGCCAAACACCTGTCGCCCCAGCAAAGGTCCGGTCATGTCGCGTCCTCCCCGTTCAGTTGCTCAGTTCCCCAGGCCAGAGACGCGACGCAAGGGCCGGACGTGCTGGCGGGCCGCCCCAAGGGCAGGTACGCCTCCACGCCAGACTATCCTCTCGCGATCGCAATTCCAATGCAATATGTATCGAAATACCTTGCCTTGGTCCCGAGGCTCGCTACAAATGAAGCCAGGCAAGAATTGATTGTCTTTTCGGGGGGGAAGATGAAAGCAGCGATTTTCCATGATCCCGGCAAGCTCGAGGTGCGCCGCGATGTGCGCGAGCCGGTCGCAGGCCCGGGCGAGGTACTGCTGAAGGTTGCGGCCTGCGGCATCTGCGGCAGCGACCTTCATCTCTATCGCACCAATGCGCACCGCGGTGCAGGCCTCCTGCGCACGGACGAGGACGGTCGGGAGATTCCGGGGCACGAGTATGCCGGGCGGATCGTTGCCGTGGGCGAGGGCGTCGAGGGCTGGTCGGTTGGCCAGCGCGTGGTCGGCGTCACCGGCGGCGGGGCCTTTGCCGAGTATGTACCGGTACCGGTCAACGACTATCAGATCGTCGCTATCCCGGAGACGGTGTCCTACGAGGAGGCGGCGACCACCGAGCCGCTTGCCGATGCGCTCCAGTTGGTGCGGCTCGCCGATCTGCAGCCGGGGGAAAATGTCGTCGTCTTCGGGGTTGGCATCATCGGCCTGGGCGTTGTCCAGGCGCTGAGGGCAAAGGCGCCGCATGTGGGACAGGTCATCGCGATCGATGTCTCGCAATCGCGGCTCGACCTTGCCCTGCAACTTGGCGCAACGCACATCATCAACGCGGGCGACATGGACGCCGTCGAGGCTGTCATGGATATCTGTGGCCGGCGGGTCGGCGCTTTCCCGACCACCACTGGCGCGAACGTGGCGGCTGTGATCGATTGCGCGGGCTACCTGAAGCACATGAAGGGCAGACCGCCGCTGCAGCAGGCGCTGGACATGCTCCAGCCTTATGGCGGGCGCATTGTCTGCTTTGGGGCCTACGAGGGCGAGGTGACGCTTGACCTGACCTTTCTCATCGAGAAGCAGCCACGGATCATAGGGTCGCTGGGGTATCTGCCCTCAGAGCTCAAGGAGGCGGTGACGCTGATGGCATCGGGCACGATCGACCGGCGCAAGCTGATCAGCGACCGCTTCGCCCTGGACGACATCACGCAGGCTTTCGAGACGCAAGGCAACGGCCGGGCCATCAAGGTCATGATCGAGGTCGCCCAGCCAGACACGGTCTAGCCCTGGCGCTGTTGCCTGCCGGACGCGCCGGCGGCTCTGTTGGCTGTGCCGGACACGGGCTCGGCTGCAGGCGGCGGCCGGAGACACCAGCGCGCCCGACAAAGGGCGCCATCGGGCTTCCCCAGCGCTGCCTCCTGCAGCCCCAAGCCAGGGCCGTTTCTTGTGGACAGCAAGCCGCCCTGCCTCTTATCTGGAGACATGCCGATGAACGACGCACCTCAACAGGCTGGCAGTGCTCCGCAGTCACGGGGCCGGCCGCGCAGCGCCGAAACGGATGCCAAGATTCTGTCAGCCGCACGAAAGCTTCTGGCGGAAGGCGGGTTCGATGCCATGAGCTTCGAGGCGATCGCCAAGATGACGGGCATCACGCGCGCCACCATTTACCGACGCTGGCCGTCCAAATTTCATCTTGTGAACGAGGTGGCGCATCGTGACGGCAGTGTCCTTCCCGATATCATAGACGAGCAGGGCCTGCGCGCGCAGATCCGGGAGTATGTCCAGGTTCTCTTGAATCAATACACGCGGCCCGAGATGAAAGGCGCCTTTGCCGGCCTGGTTTCAACCTATCAGCAGTTCCCTGAACTGCGCGACGAAATCAAGAATCCGCTCGAAAGGGAAGGGCGTGATTACCTGAAGAATGTCATTGAAAAAGGCAAGCGCCAGGGAATCGTCACTGCATCGACTGATATCGATGCCCTTTTCGATCTTCTTGTTGGGGCCGTGATCTACCGCACCATGTTCAGTGTGGTGGACACGAAAGAGAATTTCAAAGAATCTCTCTGCGATATTCTATTGCAGGGCATCGAGGTCAAGCCCGCCAAGGCGAAGCGATAATTTCTGATCTTTTAAAAATTCGTCCAGCGTCCCGGGCCAGGATCGATCCTTGGCAGCCTGGATCCGCTCCATTGATGGCGATCTTCATTTCGCAGCCGTAGCTCGGCGGTTCATTCGCCACACCGCTTTCATAAGCCAGCGCCCGTTCCGTCGGCATGCACTGTCTGGCGCTTGCGCGCGGGGGCGCATTTTCTTGTGCGGCACTCCGCACCTGAGCCGATGCTTTGACCGCATCAGCCGCAAGCAGGGCCTGTGCGCCCGTCGTCAAGCGGGCCGGCATTCCTGTCCTTATTCCGCTGCCTTCCGCGGTGGCCGGGCTCCGGCCGTTGCTGGGGCAGTTGCGTTTTCATCAGCGATGCGGCGAGGACTGCGTAGAACTGCGCCCCCCAATCGCGGATCTCCACGCCGATTGACAGTATATATACAGGACGTATCGTACTGTAAATGGCAGAAGCCCGTCAGGGCAGGCAAAGGGGAGCGCGCATGCTGACAGCCAACTTCATCGATCCCCGACAAATCGAGGCGCGGCCGGATGCAACCCGCCCCCGACCGCGCGCCGGCGAGGTGCTGATTGCGGTCGAGGCTTGCGGGATCTGTGGATCCGATATGCACATGTACCGGGAGAATGCCCACCGCGAGCGCTTGGTTCGCCCAACTCCCGAAGGCTACGAAACGCCCGGGCATGAGTTTGCCGGCGTGATTGCCGAACTCGGGGAAGGCGTCTCTGGCTGGCACGTCGGCGAGCGCGTGGTGGGCGTGACGGGCATGGGGGGCGGCATGGCACAGTTCGTCACCGTTCCGGTCAATCCGTTCCAGCTTGTCCGGATGCCCGACGGCGTCTCCTTCGAGGAAGCCGCAACGACCGAGCCGCTCGCCGACGGGCTGCAGATGGTGCGTAAGGCCCGTATCGCCGAAGGCGAAAATGTCCTGATCTATGGCGTTGGCATCATTGGTCTTGGCGTTATCCAGGCAATCCATGCCCGCGGAATAAAGCCTGGCCGCATCATCGCCGTCGATATTCATGCCCGGCGATTGCAGGCCGCCCTCGATGTTGGCGCCACGCATGTCATCAATGCGCGCGAGAAGGACGTGTTCGAGGCAGCGGCGGCCATCTGTGGCCGTCAAGATGAATACCGGGGCGAGTCAGCCAACATCGATGTGGTTATCGATTGCGCCGGCTACATCAAGCACATCCCCGGCCCGCCGCCGCTGGAGATTGCCCTGCGCATGATCTCGACCCGCAATGGCCGAATTGTTTGCTTTGGCGGCTACGAAGACCGGATGGAGATCGATTTCAGCTATGTGATCCGCAAGGAGCCGGTCATCATCGGCTCGAACGGCTACGCTTCCGAGGAACTGGTGGAGGCGCTTCATCTCATGGCAAGCGGCGCTGTCGACCGCAGCAGCCTGATCACGCACATCTACCCGCTGGATCAGGTGGAGGCAGCCTTCATTGCCCAGGGCCAGCCCGATGCCGTCAAGGTGATGCTGCAGGTCCCCCAGCATGTATTGGAAACGGCATGACGCCGGGATAGGGGGGAATAGATCAATGAAGCGCATTGTCACAACCAATAACGAAAAGGGGCGGTCCTGCATCCTGATCGAGGAAGAGGTTGGGCCGCACAGTCACATCTGGGAGGCTCTGCCCGGCCTGCCGCTTGGCAGGGATCCGGTGCCTGCAGGCCATGAACTGGTGTTCCCGAGAGGGGGACTACAGGTCCGCTCCGTCGAACTGCCGCCTGATGCCGTGCTGGAGGACTATATCCGGCAGGGCCTTCCAGGCCATGATGAGAGGGGCTTTCACCGCACCGGCACGCTGGATGTCATTGTGCTGCTGGAAGGCCGCTTGAAGCTTATCCTGGACGAGGGTGAGACCGAATTGTCGCCCGGTGATGTGGTCGTCCAGCGCGATACCAGACATGCCTGGCGGGCCGTCAGCGCACCGGCGCGCTTCTTGTCCGTGATTTACCGACCCGAGGAGCTAGGGTGATGGCCGTGTTGCAGGAATTGCAGGGCAAGGCGGCCGTCGTCACAGGCGCGGCCAGCGGGATCGGCCAGGGCATCGCTCTGGGTTTTCTTCGCGAAGGAGCATCGGTTGTCGCCGCCGACATCGCCTCCCTTGATGCAACCTGTGCGCTTGCGGCGGGCGAGGGGTTGGCTGACCGGCTGCATCAGATGACCGCTGATGTAACGCGAGAAACTGATGTGGCTCAGGCTGTCGAGGCCGCACGCGAGCGGTTCGGCCGGATCGACGTCATGGTGAACAATGCTGGCGGGGCGGGCGCGATGCAGCCGCTCCTGGACATCCAGGCCGCTGACTTCGACGCCACCTTCGCCCTGCTCCTGCGGAGCGTCTTTTTTGGCATCAAGCACGCCGGACGTGCCATTCGATCGCAAGGAGGCGGCGGCGTCATCCTCACCACCGCCTCGATCGCGGCGCAAATGGGAGGGTGTTCTCCGACCCTCTATGCCGCTGCCAAGGCAGCCGTCGTGCGCCTCAGCGCCATGGCCGCCGTTGAGCTGGCGCCATGGCGCATCCGGGTCAACACCGTCTCGCCCGGGCCGATCCTGGTTCCGGGTTTTACGGCAAGCGGTATTGGCGCAGAGCAGCTGGCGCGGGTGCAGCCCTGGCCCGATGCCGGCCAGCCCAGTGATGTGGCAGCGGCCATGGTGTTTCTTGCCAGCGAGCGGTGCCCTTTTGCCACGGGCAGTGATCTGGTTATCGATGGCGGCGTGGTTGCCCAGGGACCGCAGCTGCTCAAGCGACTTTTTGCTGACCTTGCGCAGCACCGCGAATGAGGCAGCTGGCACCATCAGACATGCAGACAATTCCCGAAGGAGGCACCCTGATCTCCGGTTGGCGCCCGGCTCCAAGGGGGGGTAATTCAAATTAGGTAAGTCAGCGCCGGATTTATCGACCACCATCCCAAGATGTTGGACCCCGAAAAAGACGAGGGTGGCACCGCCAAGTGTTCGGGTTTTGACAAGTTGTTCCTGCAATGACGGCCTCTGCTTAGGCGAACCTGCGCGCATGCTTACCGGCGCGATGCCTATAAAGACGACATGGGGAGGGAAATAATGCAACGGAACTTCGTTTGGCTCAGCTGTGCCAGCACTCTGGTTCTTGCCCAGCCCTGTACGGCATATGCACAGAATGAAGACAGTGCCCAGATCACGGGACTGCAGGACATTGTCGTGACCGCGCAGCGTCGCGAGCAGAATTTGCAGGACGTGCCGATCTCCATCACCGCGCTGGATGCGGGTGCAATCGAGGCGAACCGGATCCAGAACATCGGCGACCTTGGCTCGCTTGCCCCGAATACGTCGGTGCGCAAACAGGCTGGTGGTGGCAATCTCCCGATGTTCACCATTCGCGGTGTGAGCGCCAGCAACTCGGCGGCTGAAACCGACAATCCCGTGTCGGTTTATATTGACGGCGTCTATCTGGGCCGCGCCGTGGGCGCGATTTTCGACCTTGCCGACATTGAGCGAATTGAAATTTTGAAAGGTCCGCAAGGGACCCTGTTCGGCCGCAACTCGACGGGCGGTGCCGTGTCGGTGACGACAGCCGATCCGTCCGGAGTGCTCGGAGGCAAAGCCGACTTTACCATCGGGAATTACGGCCAGCGTCGCGCGCGTGCGTCCCTCGACCTGCCGGAATGGAACGGATTCAGTCTGCGGCTCAGCGTCCTTCATTCCGAGCGCGATGGCGATATCCGCAATTTAGGTGCAGGAACCCGCTGGGATTTCACCAGCCGCACCAACGGGAAATGGGGCATCCGTACTTCTCCAAAGACACTAGGGGCAGAGAACACGGATGCATTTCGCGTAGCGCTTCGCTACGAAGCCGGCGATTTTGATGCGACTTACAAGTTCGACTTTACGGACTCGATATCGACCGGCAACGGCACGACGCCAATCATCGGTGATCCCCTGGGGATCATTGCATCCCAACCGCAGTCAGGCATCAACATAACGAGCAAGCGGCCCAAGGCTGTCAATAATGCCTTCACAACGCCGACCGAGCAGCGGACGACGGGCCATCTTTTCACGATCAATTTCAAGGCCAGTGACGTTGTCAGTCTAAAGAACATCATGTCCTACCGAACCAACAAGCTGGAGACCTCCAACCAGATCGATGGCGCGGGCGGGCTGATCAAGAATGATCTGGCGGCCTTCTACGGCTCCCTGGGCACTGCAGGCGTCCCCGGGCTGGAAGCATTTGCCGGCTTCAATCAGGGTTCGATCGGAGACCCGATCCTGCTGCTGGGCATCGTCAACGGCACGAAGAACCGGCAGTTTACCGAAGAAGCGCAGA
>NZ_DATBUP010000148.1:0-2727 GCF_036515995.1 Pedomonas sp.
CCTCATCCAGTCCGTCCGGTCAGGCCCGAGAGCCGCTCCGTCCGTCCCGGTGAGGGCGTCACCGCGTCGGGAGGCGGCTTATGGCCCCAACCAAACCAAGAGTCAACGACAACAGGCAAACTTTTTGAACTTTTTGCGAAAAAGCAGAGCCGTTGCTGGAGAATCAGAGGGTTAGCGATCCCTGCACGCCGCTGGAAAGGGGCTTAGAACCGAAGATAACGCGCCTGGTCCGGCTTAGGTTCCCGCAGAGTGGGAGACTCAGCCAGGTCAAAAAGAGGATGTGGAAGCGGAAGTAATGCTGAGGGAGGGAAGCGCGGCCATAGTCCGGATAGAACAACGTTCAGCAGGGCGGCACACTTCGCGGTGACCCAAAGTACGACCAGTACAGAGCTCAGGCGCGATCTGATGCAAGCACGTCGGAAAGGGCTCTTGTGTGAAAGCCAGACCTGCATTGTTGAGGCGCCATTTACCCTGCCGCCTCGTGGCACCGAAACCCTCAGCTCCTTGGCTGGTTCGCTTGGCGAGTTCTACTGACATCTGGATCTCGTTGATAAGGCATGCCCCCCCATGATCGGATAGCCCGGAACGCGGGCAGTCTGTTGCAGCCATGCTGGGCGATTTTAGGGGGTGATAAAATCCACGCTGTCTTGGCCCGGATCCGGAGAGTCCGCTTTCCACCGCACCGAACCGAAAGGCCTCTCAAGCCGGTGCCGGACTCGATTATCGGCGCCGCCCAGATGAAACGCACTGGCTTCCTGCTGCAAGGCTCTGTCTGCCTGGGTGAAACGGCTGCGCTGACGCAGATAATCGCCCCAGGTTGCGCACTGGTACCTTTCCGTCCAGAGGGCAGCATTGCCGATATCGCGCGCAAGCGACCAGTTGAAGGCCCCTCGTCGCTGTCTTGCTCCTTGCATCCGGCGCATCACATCGTAGAAGTCCCGGGCGCGGTTCGGATCGACGATGTAGTCGATTTCGATGGTCACGGGCCCGCTGCGCATGCTGATGCCGAGCTCAACTTCAGGCACGTTTTCCAGAGGCGCAAGCTCAACATCAGCATGGACTGTTGCGCGAATGGGGAGAACAAGGCCCAGAAGCGGCGAGAGCAGGACAACTGTTGCTGACAAGAAGAAAGCAGAGTCCACACCATATACAGACGCCACCTCGCCCCAGAGCCAGGCGCCCAATGCAATGCCGCCGGTCAGGGACGCCGAAAAGAGCGACAGAGCCCGCGCAACCACCCACCGCGGCACGCTGAGTTGCACACCTACATTGAACAGGGCGATGATAAGAATGTTGACGCCGCCCGCCAAGAACATGCCGGCGCACGTAAGGGCGACGTTATGGCTCGCGCCAATCAGGGCAACAGCAACTGCGTTGCCTACCAGGCACATGGTGACGGCCAGTTCCGTTCTGAATGTCGCACGAATGTGGCTGACCAACAGCGCCCCGGCAACCGCCCCGGCGCCGCTGGCCCCAAGCAGCAAGCCAAAGACGGCCGCGTCTCCCCCCAGCAGATCCTTGGCAACAAGCGCCGCAAGCGCACTTGTTGCAGCACTTGCCAAGCCGAACAGGAAGGCCCGGACGATGGTGTTACGCACAGACGGGGAGTACATTGCATAGCGCCCGCCCGAGATGATCGCCCGGTCAATGCGCTCCGGCGGCAGCCGAGCTGGGACATGCTTCCGCTGCCACATCAGGAACGCGATGAACAGTGGCACATAGAACAGCGCATTCATCGCGAAGGCGGCCTGCACCCCGGCTGCCAGAACAATCGCACCGCCGACCGCCGGTCCGCAACTACGCGCGATATTATAACTGATCGTCCCCAGCGCGATTGCGCCAGGAATCTGCTCAGGCGGTACCTGTTCGCTGATCGATGCCTGCCACGCAGGGCTGTAAAGCGCCACGCCGGCCCCGATCAGGGAACAAAAGGCAAGCAGTACCCACGGGGTTACCGCTCCAGCCAGCGCGATGACGGTCAGTACGACCGCCGACAGCATTGAGAATGCAAGGCCCGAGAGTGCGATCTTGCGGCGATCGAACATATCCGCCACGGCACCTGCCGGTACGGAAACAAGCATAAGCGGCAGCATCAGCGCCGACTGCACCAGCGCGACCATTTCTGCCGAATCCGTGAGCCGAGTCATCTCCCACGCCGCCGCGACGCCCAAGATCAGGTGGCCAAAGTTTGAAATCAGGCTGGCCGACCAAATCCTGCGGAACGTTCCTTCGCGTAGTGGGGCAAACGTCCCTGCCGCGCCGGACCCAGCCGCTGCCATACCCTCTCTCCCCTGCCGCAAACCATAAAATCGTATAGTACCGCCGCCGGTCAGGCCACGCCTCTTTTAGAGTCCCATTAAACACCGTTGCCCGACAGACATACCAAGCGCATTGCGTTCGCAATCCGCGCTCGAGCGCAGCCGCTTGTTTTTCTAAGAGGGGCGCTGCTTGGCTATGGTCGACGCATTTTTTCAGGGCGCCCGCTAAGTTTAACGAAAAGCCCAGCAGCGCTGGGCTCAACTGCTTTGTGAGACATCGGTTGATAGCTGCAGGTCTTACCGCCGCATCATTCATGTCAGGCAAGATCGAAGCAAATGCGATGCTTAGAGCAGCCTATAGCGAAAAATTAGCAGGCGCATGGCTAGATAACGTACAGGATCTTTCGCACTTTCCGGATGGACGGCTCCTTCTAGATTTTCTGGAGGGAGCAAGACATGACCATGAGCG
>NZ_DATBUP010000149.1:0-11786 GCF_036515995.1 Pedomonas sp.
ATCTGGCCGCCGAGCATTTAATGGGCATGATCAAGGGTAGTTACTTCATGAAGGTAATGCTTCATGGAACAGGTGCGATTGACCATGAAGGACACGAGAAACGCATTCGGGCTGCGGTCAGCACCTTCTTGCGCGCCTACGGCCGCAGCCGCTAAATGGCGGAGTATATTCAGGCGCAGTTGCCGGCGAGCCGGTGCCTGCGCGGCCCTGTTCTCCGGGGCGGCACTTTGAGGAGCCTGGCGTGGGCGCCATCTCGACCGAGCAGGCCTATCGGCAATACATGATCCGGGCGACCCTGTCCGAGGGTCAGGGACGTCTGGGCGAAGCCATCGAAGCGCTGAGCATCGCCGCGGCGCTGGAGGAAAAGCGGCCGGAGGCCTGGCACCATCTGGCCCGGCTGCTGGCGCTGGACCCGGCCCGCGCCGAGGAAGCCGCCGCCGCCAAGGCCCGTGCCGACGCGTTGCGCCGGAACAGTCCGCCGCCCTCCGGCGGCTCAGGAGCTGCTCAATCCGAAGACCTGCCGCACCTGCCGCCGCCCGCGCTGGGGCCGACCATGGCCGACGAGCACGCCGAGGCGAGCTGGCTGGAGCGCAGCGGCCGGTTCATGGACGCCTGCGCCGTGTGGGAGCGGATCATCGCCGCCGACCCCAACGACGTGGATGCGTGGGTTAACCTTGGCCGCATCCTCGCCGACCATCTGGGGCGGGAGGAGGACGCGGAGGCGGTGCTGCGCCGCGCGGTGTCCATCGACGACCAGAACGAGACGGCCTGGGCTTATCTTGGCCGGGTGATCCACGACCGCGACGGTGATCTGGACGAGGCCGAGGATGCGCTGGAACAGGCGCTGGCGCTGGACTGGAACTACGCCACCGCCTGGGCCTGGAAGGCGCGGGTGCTGCACTCCGAAGGCGAGCGGCTGGCAGAGGCGGAGGAGGGCTACCGCCGCGCCATCGAGCTGAGCCGGAGCTATCCGTGGTGCTGGGCGCAGCTCGGCCTGCTCTATCAGGAAGACCTTGGGCGTTTCCGCGACGCGGAGGCGGCCTACCGGCGGGCGATCGAGGAAAATCCGGGCTACGCCTGGGCCTGGGGCCAGCTGGGCCAGCTGCTGGGGCAGGAGCTGAAGCGCCCGGCCGAGGCCGAGGAGGCGCTGCGGCAGGCGCTCGCGCTCGACCCGGAGGACGACTGGGACTGGGCGCAGCTGGGCGAGTTGCTCTCCCACCAGCCGGGCCGGGAGGAGGAGGCGGACGAGGCCTTCCGCCACGCCATCGAGTACGCGCCGGACTATGCGTGGGCGCTGGCGCACTACGGCCGTTTCCTTGCCGATTCGATGGACGAGCCGGAAGAGGCGGAGACCATGCTGCTGCGCGCGCTGGCCGAGCGGGGCGACTACTGGTGGGCGGTGGGCCAGCTGGCCCACGTGCGGCACCTGCGCCTTGAAAAGCCGGAGGAGGCGGAGGAGGGCTATCGCCTCCTGCTGGAAGCCGAGCCGGAGAACGCCTGGGCCTGGGCGCAGCTGGGGCATCTGCTGGGCTTCAAGCGCGGCCGGCCGCTGGAAGCGGCGGCGGCGCTGGAAAACGCGGTGCGCATCAACCCGAACTACGAGTGGGCCTGGGCGCATCTGGGACAGATCTGTCACGAGCTGCTTGGGCGGCCCTCCGAGGCGGAGGCGGCCTATCGGCGGGCGACCGAACTGGCACCGCAGGAGGCGTGGAACTGGAGCCAGCTCGGTGCGCTGATTGCCCAGACAGACCTGGCGCGGGCCGAAGAGGCCGAATCGGCGTTTCAGGAAGCTCTGCGCCTGAAGCCGGAGTACCGGTGGGTGTGGAGCGAGCTGGGGCGCCTGCTGGCGCAGCTGCCCGGCCGCGAGGCGGAGGCGGTGGCCGCCTTCCGTCGGGCGCTGGAGCTGGACCCGGACCATGCCTGGACCTGGGCGCAGCTGGGAATGGTTTTCTACCCGCGCCTGAACCAGCCGGAGTCCGCCGAGCTGGCATACCGGGAAGCGGCGGCGCGCGAGCCGGGCACGGCTTGGCTGTGGGTGCGGCTGGCGGAGGTTCTGTCGGACGGCCTCGGCAAGGACGACGAGGCGGTGGTGGCGTTGCGACGAGCGGTGGAGCTTGCCCCGGACGACCATGTGGCCTGGCACCAGCTCGGCACCGTTCTGGAGACCAAGTTGCAGCATCAGGACGCTGCGCGGGAAGCCTATGAGCGCGCCTTCACGCTGAATCCGGACTGCCCGACGATCAAGGGCGATCTGGAGCGGCTGAACGGCCAGCCGGCGAGGCAGGGCGAGGCTTCGGGCACCCCTCACAACGTCTAGGGCAAAGGCACGGTTTGCCTCCCCACACTATTGTTAAGTTTTGTACGTGAGGGGGTGTCAAACTTGCTACGTGCCCTTGCGACTATTGGATTTTCGGTCTATTGCCACGGCCGTTTGGGCATTCGTTTCGTTTGCCCTGGCCTGTTTGATTGACAGCCACGTTAGGGGCTCTGATGGCACGCAAAAAAATTGCGCTGATTGGCAGCGGGATGATCGGCGGCACGCTTGCGCACCTGATCGGCCTGAAGGAACTGGGCGACGTCGTCATGTTCGACATCGCCGAGGGCCTGCCGCAGGGCAAGTCGCTGGACATTGCGGAATCCGCGCCGGTTGACGGCTTCGATTCCCGCCTTGTCGGTGCCAATGATTACAAGGCGATCAAGGGCGCGGACGTGTGCATCGTGACGGCCGGCGTGCCGCGCAAGCCGGGCATGAGCCGGGATGATCTGCTGGGCATCAACCTGAAGGTCATGAAGTCCGTGGGCGAGGGCATCCGCCGCTACGCCCCGAAGGCGTTCGTGATCTGCATCACCAATCCCCTGGATGCGATGGTGTGGGCACTGCGCGAGTTCTCAGGCCTGCCGCACCACATGGTGGTGGGCATGGCCGGCGTGCTCGACTCGGCCCGCTTCCGTTATTTCCTGTCCGAGGAATTCAACGTCTCCGTTGAAGACGTGACGGCATTCGTTCTGGGCGGACACGGCGATACGATGGTGCCGCTGACCCGCTATTCGACCGTTGCCGGTATTCCGGTTCCCGATCTGGTCAAGATGGGCTGGACCACGCAGCAGAGGCTGGACCAGATCGTCCAGCGGACGCGCGATGGCGGCGCAGAGATCGTCGGGCTCCTGAAGACCGGCTCGGCCTACTACGCTCCAGCGGCTTCTGCCGTTCAGATGGCCGAGAGCTATCTGAAGGACAAGAAGCGGCTGCTTCCGTGCGCTGCTTACATCAACGGCCAGTACGGTCTCGACGACATTTATGTCGGCGTGCCCGTCATCATTGGTGAAGGTGGCGTTGAGCGTATTGTCGAGATCGATCTGAAGGCGGCTGAACGCAAGATGTTCACCAACTCGGTCAACGCTGTGCGTGGCCTGGTTGATGCCTGCAAGCAGATCGATCCTTCTCTGGCCGGTGTCGTTGCGACCAAGACTTCCAAGGCTAAGGTTGAAGCGAAGACAGGCCGTGCGTCCAAGGCCGCTTCGGAGGCTCCGGTGGAGGCTCCGAAGAAGCGTGGTCGCCCCAAGAAGAAAGCGTAATAACAATGAACATTCATGAGTATCAGGCAAAGGAACTGCTCGCCAAGTTTGGCGTGCCCGTTCCGGCTGGTTTTGCCGCTTTCACTGCTGATGAAGCAGCCGCTGCCGCTGAGAAGCTGCCGGGGCCGATCTACGTCGTTAAGGCGCAGATCCACGCCGGTGGTCGCGGCAAGGGCAAGTTCGTGGGCGCTGCCCCGGACGCCAAGGGCGGTGTGCGTCTGGCCAAGTCGATCGACGAGGTTCGCCAGCACGCTTCGGAGATGCTGGGTCAGACCCTGGTGACCATCCAGACCGGCCCGGCCGGCAAGGAAGTGGGCCGCGTCTACATCACCGACGGTGTGGACATCGCCAAGGAACTGTACCTCTCCATGCTGGTGGACCGCGCGACGGGACACATCGCCGTGATCGCCTCGACCGAAGGCGGCATGGACATCGAAGAGGTGGCCGAGCACTCCCCGGAGAAGATCATCACCGTCGACATCGACCCGGTGATGGGCATGTCGGGCTTCCATGCCCGCAAGGTGGCCTTCGCTCTGGGCCTGACCGGCGACCTGTTCAAGCAGGGCGTGGACGTCGTGACCAAGCTGTACAACGCTTTCGTCGCGACCGACTGCTCGATGCTCGAGATCAACCCGCTGGTGATCACCGTCGACAACCAGATCAAGGTTCTGGACGCCAAGGTATCGTTCGACAGCAACGCCCTATACCGTCACCCGGACATCGTTGAGCTGCGCGACATCACCGAGGAAGACCAGAAGGAAGTGGAAGCTTCCAAGTTCGACCTGTCGTACATCGCTCTGGACGGCAACATCGGCTGCATGGTCAACGGCGCAGGCCTGGCCATGGCGACGATGGACATCATCAAGCTCTCCGGCGGCGAACCGGCCAACTTCCTCGACGTTGGCGGCGGCGCTTCCAAGGAGAAGGTGACGGCGGCGTTCAAGATCATTCTGTCCGACCCGCAGGTGAAGGGCATTCTGGTCAACATCTTCGGCGGCATCATGCGTTGCGACATCATCGCCGAAGGCGTGGTGGCCGCTGCTCGCGAAGTCAGCCTGTCGGTTCCGCTGGTGGTGCGCCTCGAGGGCACCAACGTGGATCTGGGCAAGCAGATCATGCGTGACTCGGGTCTGCCGATCATCCCGGCAGACGATCTGGGCGATGCAGCCCGGAAGATCGTGGATGCAGTAGAGAAGGCGGCGTAACCATGGCAATTCTGATCAACAAAGACACCAAGGTCATCTGCCAGGGTTTCACCGGCAAGCAGGGCACCTTCCACTCCGAGGCGGCGATCGCCTACGGCACCAAGATGGTCGGCGGCACCGCACCGGGCAAGGGTGGCACCACCCACCTGGGCCTGCCGGTGTTCAACACCGTGGCCGAAGCTCGTGAAGTCACCGGCGCCGACGCGACCGTGATCTACGTGCCGCCCGCAGGCGCGGCCGATGCCATCCTCGAAGCGATTGACGCCGAGATCCCCCTCGCCGTCTGCATCACCGAGGGCATCCCCGTGCTGGACATGGTGCGCGTGAAGCGCGCCCTGCAGGGCTCCAAGACCCGCCTGATCGGTCCGAACTGCCCGGGTCTGCTGACCCCGGGCGAGTGCAAGATCGGCATCATGCCGGGCAACATCTTCAGCAAGGGCAAGGTCGGCGTCGTGTCCCGCTCGGGCACCCTGACCTACGAAGCCGTGTTCCAGACCACCGCAGTGGGCCTGGGCCAGTCGACCGCGGTCGGCATCGGCGGCGACCCGGTCAACGGCACCAACTTCGTTGACGTGCTGGAAATGTTCCTGGAGGACCCGGAAACCGAGTCCATCATCATGATCGGCGAAATCGGCGGCGACGCCGAGGAGCAGGGCGCTGAACTGCTGAAGCGCTCGAAGATCAAGAAGCCGACCGTCGGTTTCATCGCTGGCCGCACGGCGCCTCCGGGCCGCCGCATGGGCCACGCCGGTGCAATCGTCTCCGGCGGCAAGGGCAAGGCGGAAGACAAGATCGAGGCCATGCGTTCTGCTGGTGTCGTTGTCGCCGACAGCCCGTCCGCTCTGGGCACCACCCTTCTCGAGGTGCTTAAGGGCTAATTAATCGTGTTCCGGCACTGATGGGGGGAGTCAGTCCGGAACACACCAGGCTTTGGCCGTCCGCGATGCGCCTGTCGGTCGCGGACGGCCTAGGTTTAACGATAGGCTCGTTTTGGCACGCCGGATGTACGCGTGCCGGACTAAGGAGCAGAGTCGCAATGGGTATCGAAGGCGATCTTCCCCAAGGCATCGAAGGTGCCAGCGCTGCCTTCATTGAAGCGTTGTATGAAAAGTATGCGGCCGACCCCAATTCCGTCGACCCCAGCTGGCAGCGCTACTTCGCCGGTCTGGAACTGGCGGCAGGCAGCATCAAGGCCACCCCTTCGTGGCAACGCAGCAACTGGCCGCTGCAGCCCAATGACTCGCTGACGCAGGCGCTCGACCCGACCCAGATGCAGCTTGAGCCGAAGCCGGCCAAGGGCAAGGGTAAGGAAGCCGCTCCAGCCGCCGCCGCGCCGGCCGCTGGCGTTTCCGCCGAGGACATCCGCCGCGCCGCGCAGGACACGCTCCAGGCATTCACCTTCATCCGGACCTACCGCGTGCGTGGCCACCTGGCCGCCAAGCTCGACCCGCTGGGCCTCGAGAAGCGCGAGGAGCATCCGGAACTGGAGCCGGCCTACCACGGCTTCACCCCGGCCGACATGGACCGCCAGATCTACATCGGCGGCCTGCTCGGCTTCCAGACGGCCTCGATCCGCCAGATCCAGGAAACCCTGTGCCGTAATTACTGCGGCAGCATCGCTGTCGAGTACATGCATATCAACGACATCGAAGAGCGTCGTTGGCTGCAGGAGCGCATCGAGGGTCCGGAAAAGGACGTCTATTTCACCAAGGAAGGCAAGCTTGCCATCCTGAACAAGCTGATCGAGGGCGAGAGCTTCGAGAAGTTCCTGGCGCGCAAGTACGTCGGCACCAAGCGCTTCGGCCTTGACGGCGGCGAAGCCATGATCCCGGCGCTGGAAGCCGTGATCAAGGTGGGCGGCGCGCTCGGCATCGAAGAGATCATCATCGGCATGCCGCACCGTGGTCGCCTGAACGTGCTGACCAACGTGATGCAGAAGCCGTTCCGCCAGCTGTTCCACGAATTCGCCGGCGGCTCCTCGCAGCCGGATGAAGTGGGCGGCTCGGGCGACGTGAAGTACCACCTCGGCACCTCCACCGACCGTGGCTTCGACGGCAACATGGTACACATGTCGCTGACGCCGAACCCGTCTCACCTGGAAACCGTCAACCCGGTGGTGCTGGGCCGCGTGCGCGCCAAGCAGACCCAGCGGGGCGACGTGAACCGCACCAAGGTGCTGCCGCTGCTGCTGCACGGCGACGCCGCGTTTGCGGGCCAGGGCGTGGTGGCCGAGTGCTTCGCCATGTCCGGCGTGCCGGGCTACAACACCGGCGGTACGCTGCACTTCATCGTGAACAACCAGGTGGGCTTCACCACCTCGCCGAAGTTCGCCCGTTCCTCGCCGTATCCGTCCGACGTGGCGAAGATGGTGCAGGCGCCGATCTTCCACGTGAATGGCGACGATCCGGAAGCCGTGGTGTGGGCGACCAAGCTGGCGACCGAATACCGTCAGACGTTCAAGCGCGACGTGGTCGTGGACATGTGGTGCTACCGCCGCTTCGGCCACAACGAGGCCGACGAGCCGGGCTTCACCCAGCCGCGCATGTACGCCGCCATCAAGAGCCACACCTTCGTGTCGTCGCGCTACGCCGAGAAGCTGCAGCAGCAGGGCGTGGTGACCGCCGAGCAGGTGAAGGCGATGGAAGACGCCTACGTCTCCCGCCTGGAAGACGAGTTCGAGGCCGCCAAGGGCTACAAGCCGAACAAGGCTGACTGGTTCGAGGGCCGCTGGCAGGGCCTGCACCGCCCGGTCGAGGGCGTCGAGAGCCGCCGTTCGGCAGACACCGGCGTTGCCGCCGACGTTCTGGCCGAAGTCGGCAAGGCGATGACCCAGTGGCCGGAGAGCTTCAACATCCACCGGACGCTGGAGCGCGTGATCAAGGCCCGCGCTCAGGCGCTGGAGACCGGCGAGGGCATCGACTGGGCGACCGGCGAACAGCTGGCCTTCGGCACGCTGCTGAAGGAAGGCTTCGGCGTGCGCCTGTCCGGTCAGGACGTGGGGCGCGGCACCTTCTCGCACCGCCATGCGGTGTTCATCGATCAGAAGACCGAAGAGAAGTACCTGCCGCTGATGCAGATCAGCCAGAACTACGAAGTGTATGAATCCGTGCTCTCCGAGTACGGCGTCATGGGCTACGAGTATGGTTTCTCGCTGGCGGAACCCAACTGGCTGACCCTGTGGGAAGCCCAGTTCGGCGACTTCGCCAACGGTGCGCAGATCATCATCGACCAGTATCTGTCGTCTTCGGAAGTGAAGTGGCTGCGCGCCAGCGGCCTCGTGCTGCTGCTGCCGCACGGCTACGAGGGCCAGGGTCCGGAGCACTCCTCCGCCCGTCTGGAGCGCTACCTCCAACTCTGCGCCGAGGACAACATGCAGGTTGCGAACTGCACCACCCCGGCCAACTACTTCCACATCCTGCGCCGCCAGCTGCACCGCGCCTTCCGCAAGCCGCTGGTGATGATGACGCCGAAGTCGCTTCTGCGTCACAAGAAGGCGGTCTCGCGGATCGAGGACTTCCTGGAAGGTCAGGAATTCCGCCGCGTGCTGCGCGACGATGCGGAGCTGGGTCGCAACTCCGAGCTGACGCTGCGCGCTGACGAGCAGATCACCCGCCTCGTGCTCTGCACGGGCAAGGTGTACTACGACCTGCTCGACGAGCGCGATCGCCGCGGTCAGGACGACACCTACCTGCTGCGCGTCGAGCAGCTCTACCCGTTCCCGGCAGACGCCATCGCCAAGATGGTTGCGCGCTTCCCGAACCTCCAGACCGTGGTCTGGTGCCAGGAAGAGCCGAAGAACATGGGTGCCTGGAGCTTCATCAATCCGCTGATCGAGGAAGTTCTGGTTGAGTGCGGGACACAGCCGACCCGTCCGGTCTATGCCGGTCGTGCGCCGGCGGCCGCGACCGCGACCGGCTTTGCGAAACGTCACGCCGAGGAACAGGCCCGCCTGGTGGCCGATGCCCTCGACGCTTAAATTTGGTATAGGAGCGAGTACATCATGGCCACGGACGTCAAGATCCCGGCGCTCGGCGAATCCATCACTGAGGCGACGATTGCCGAATGGCTGAAGAAGCCCGGCGACTACGTGAACCAGGACGAACCCCTGGCGAGCCTTGAAACCGACAAGGTGGCAGTGGAACTTCCGGCCCCGGTTGCCGGTGTTCTGACCGCCATTTCGCAGGAAGCGGGTGCAACCGTCGAAGTGGGCGCGATCGTCGCCCAGATCGACGAAACCGCAACGGCAGGCGCAGGCGCTGCGGCTCCGGCTCCGGCCGCTGCCCCGGCAGCCGCTGCTCCGGCTGCCGCTCCGGCCCCGAAGGCTGAAGCGGCTCCGGCTCCGGCCCAGACCTCCGCTCCGGCTGCTGCTCCGGCGGCCGAGCTGGTGGCGATGGCCCCGGCTGTTCGCAAGATCGTCGAGGACTACAACCTCGACCCGGCGTCGATCTCCGGCACCGGCAAGGACGGCCGTCTGACCAAGGAAGACGTGCTGAAGGCGATCGAGAACGGCACCGCCCGCCAGCGCGCTGCTGCCGGCGCTGCCCCGGCCGCTGCCGCCGCTGCTCCGGCTGCTGACCGCGCTGAAGAGCGCGTGAAGATGAGCCGCATGCGCCAGACCATCGCGCGTCGCCTGAAGGAATCGCAGAACACCGCTGCGATGCTGACCACCTTCAACGACGTGGACATGTCTGCCGTCATCGAGGCGCGGGCCAAGTACAAGGACCTGTTCGAGAAGAAGCACAACATCCGTCTGGGCTTCATGGGCTTCTTCGTGAAGGCCGTGACGCTTGCACTCAAGGAAGTGCCGGCGGTGAACGCTTCGATCGAGGGCGACGAGCTGGTGTTCCGCAACTACGCCGACGTGGGCGTGGCTGTGTCCGCACCCAACGGCCTCGTCGTGCCGATCCTGCGCAGCGCCGACAAGATGTCGTTCGCTGATGTGGAGACCACCATTGCAGACTTCGGCAAGCGCTCGAAGTCCGGCCAGCTGAAGCTGGACGAAATGCAGGGCGGCACCTTCACCATCACCAACGGCGGCGTGTTCGGCTCGATGCTCTCGACTCCGATCCTCTCCCCGCCGCAGGCCGGTATTCTCGGCATGCACCGCATCGAGGAGCGCCCGGTCGTTCGCGACGGTCAGATCGTCATCCGCCCGATGATGTACCTGGCGCTGTCCTACGACCACCGCATCATCGACGGCCGCGAGGCCGTGACCTTCCTGGTGCGCGTGAAGGAAGCGATCGAGGATCCGACCCGTCTGCTGCTGGACATGTAAGCCAGCCAGACCCGAAGGGTTTGCAGGAGCGGCTCCGGTTTCGACCGGGGCCGCTTTTGTTTTGGACTGTCCTGGAGCGTATCCGGCGCGTTCAGGGCACGGGGGCGGGCAAAGCCGGTTTGCCCGCCGTGCCGGATGGAGTAGAAGCAGGGGGATTCAGCCGAGTCTCCGATGGACGGGCATCGGGTCATTGGCTTGTCGTAGTTGATCTGGCATTGAACCATAACCGCCTTTTCTGAGGCGGGCCGGTCGGTTAAGACCGCACCTGGTCCCGGCGTTTCCAGCGGGTGAGCGAGGAAGATAACATGGCGTATGACTTTGACGTGGTGGTAATTGGCGCAGGTCCGGGCGGCTATGTGGCCGCGATTCGCGCTGCACAGAACGGCCTGAAGGTGGCCTGCATCGAGAAGCGCGAAACGCTGGGCGGCACCTGCCTGAACGTGGGCTGCATTCCGTCAAAGGCGCTGCTGCACGCTTCCGAGAAGTACGAGGAAGTGGCCGGTGATCATCTGAAGGCCTACGGCATCTCCGTGAAGGGCGCGAAGTTCGACCTCGAAGACATGCTGAAGGAAAAGGGCTCGACCGTCGAGGCCCTGACCGGCGGTATCGCCTACCTGTTCAAGAAGAACAAGGTGGAGTGGATCAAGGGCTACGGCCGCTATCAGGACGCGCACACCATCGTGGTGGAAGCCGCCGACGGCACCAAGCGCACCGTGACCACCAAGCATTCCATCATCGCCACCGGCTCTGACGTGATCAGCCTGCCGGGCGTGGAGATCGACGGCGAAGTCGTCATCAGCTCGACCGAAGCGCTGGACCTGCCGAAGGTGCCGGAGCACATGGTCGTCATCGGCGGCGGCGTGATCGGCCTGGAGCTGGGCTCGGTGTGGCGTCGCCTCGGCGCGAAGGTGACCGTGGTCGAGTATCTGGATCGTCTGCTGCCGACCATGGACGGTGAAGTCTCCAAGGAATGCGGCAAGATCTTCGCCAAGCAGGGCATGGCCATCAAGACCTCGACCAAGGTGGTCGGCGTTGAGGTAGACAACAAGGGCAAGAAGCGCGGCGCTGTCGTGCGCGTGGAGCCCGCCAAGGGCGGCGACGTGGAAGAGATCGCCTGCGACGTGGTGCTGATGTCGATCGGCCGCCGTCCGTTCGTTGACGGCCTCGGCCTCGACAAGGTGGGCGTGCAGCTCGACGAGCGCGGCCGCGTGAAGGTGAACCACGACTTCTCGACCAACGTGCCGGGCATCTACGCCATCGGCGACGCCATCCCGGGGCCGATGCTGGCTCACAAGGCCGAGGACGAGGGCGTGGCCTGCGCCGACAACCTGGCCGGCCTCAACGGCATCGTGAACCACGAGGTCATTCCGTCGGTCGTGTACACCATGCCGGAAGTGGCCTCGGTGGGTAAGACCGAGGAAGAGCTGAAGGCCGCCGGCGTGAAGTACAAGGCGGGCAAGTTCCCGTTCATGGCCAACAGCCGCGCCAAGGCCAACCGCGACACGCTGGGCTTCGTGAAGGTGCTGGCCGATGCCGCGACCGACCGCGTGCTGGGTGTGCACATCGTGGGCTCGCTGGCGGGCACCATGATCGCACAGGCCGCGCAGGCGATGGAATTCGGCGCTTCGTCCGAAGACATCGCGCTGACCTGCCACGCGCACCCGACCCACGCGGAAGCGCTGAAGGAAGCGGCCATGGCCGCCCACGGCAAGCCGATCCACATCTAAGAC
>NZ_DATBUP010000150.1:0-9304 GCF_036515995.1 Pedomonas sp.
AAGGGGCACCCGCCGTGCCCCGGCTGCCCGGTCGGAAGACATGAAAGCGGATGAAGGTTCACCAGAATGGCAGAAGCGCGGCACGTCAGCCTCTATGAGACCATCGGCGGGCAGGAAACAGTCCGCAAGGTGACAACGGCGTTCTACGACCTCATCGCCACCGATCCGCGCTATACCGAACTGCGGGCTCTCCATTCGGAAGACCTCACCGAGACCCGGGAATCATTGGAAGGCTTCCTCACCGCATGGATGGGCGGCCCGCGGGACTGGTTCACTCGTCGGCCCGGCATGTGCATCATGTCTGCGCACGCCGGGGTGCGCATGACGCCCGAGAGCACCCAACAGTGGATCGAGGCCATGGCCCGCGCCATGGGAGAAAGCGGCGTCAATCAGGGAATGGCGCTCAGGATCTGCCTGTCGCTGGCACGCATGGCCAGCGCCATGTCGCGCAGCTAGAGCAGCTTTCGAACAGGGTGGCACACCCTGCGCTTAAGAAAGTGCGACCAACAAAGAGCTTAGAGCCGCGATCTGATGCAATCAGATCCCGGCTCTAGACAGCTCCCGAGCGAGATACGAGCCTAATCCTGCTGCACAACGTCCGTGGAGGCAGACTGGCGGCTTTCCGCCCGGTTCATCAGGCGGATGCAGATGATGGAGATTTCGTAGAGGATCCACAGCGGGATCGCCAGCATCAGCTGGGAGATCACGTCGGGCGGCGTCACCACGGCTGCAACCGCAAAGGCAATCACGATCGCGTAGCGGCGGCCCTTCACCAGCGTTTCCAGCGAGAGGATTCCCACCCGCGCCAGCAGCACCAGCAGCACCGGCAGGAGGAACGAGAAACCGAAGGCGAAGACCATGTGCATCACGAGCGACAGGTAGTCGCCCATGGCCGGCAGGGCTTCTTGTGAAATGCCCCCCAGCTGGTTGTGATCCTCGAAGCTGAGGAAGAACCGGAACGCCGTCGGCATCACGAAGTAATAGGCAAGCGCCGCGCCCAGCACGAACAGCACAGGCGTTGCAATCAGGAACGGCAGCAGGGCCTTCTTCTCGTTCCGGTACAGGCCCGGCGCAATGAACATCCACACCTGATTGGCCAGCACCGGGAAGGACACGAAGAACCCGGCGAACAGCGCCACCTTCAGCTGCACGAAGAAGGCTTCGTAGAGCTTGGTGTAGATCAGCTTGGCCCCTTCCCGCCCACCAAAGGCCACGGCCAGCGGCTTGGTCAGAAAGCTGAAGATGTAATCGGCGAAATAGAAGCTGATGGCACAGGCCAGAAACAGTGCCAGCACCGAGTAGAGCAGCCGGCGGCGCAGTTCGATCAGATGGTCGAGCAACGGAGCCTTGGTGTCGTCAATATCCCTGATCACGGGCGCGGCTCCGAAGCGACAATACGATCTGCACCGGCCTGCCCCTGTACGGCTGCCCCGGCAACGTCAGCACCAACGTCAACTCCGGCATCAGTGCCAACATCGGCTGACACCTCTCCGGCTTCGCCCTTTGGGGCCACCGGCTGGGTCGGACCCACCCCCGGGCCGGATGCCGTGAACGTCTGAACCGCCTCGTTGTACTGCGGCGCTGGGGCCGCTGGTGCAGGCGTCGTCGCCGCGGGCTCCGGTGCCGGATTGGGATGCATCTTCATGATGCGCTCCCGCTCCTCCTGAAACTCGGCTTCCTGCATCATTTGGTCGAAACCGGCGCGAATCTGGCCCGTCATCATGCGGGCGCGGCGCACCCACTGGCCAACCGTGCGCATCAGCTTGGGCAGATCCTTCGGACCCACCACCAGCAGCGCCACGATGGCCACAACCAGCAGTTCGGAAGAGGCAATGTCAAACATGGCAAGGGCCGATCAGTTCAGGACTATCAGCCTTTGGCTTCTTCCTTGGTGGTTCCGGGCGTTCCCATCTGGTCCGCGCCGTGAATACGCTGCGGCTGGGCGGGTGCCTGCTGCTGCGGGGCGGGCTCCTCATCGGAAAGGCCCTTCTTGAAGCTTTTGATGCCCTTGGCGATATCGCCCATGACATCGGAAATCCGGCCCCGTCCAAACAGCAGGACGACGACCAGGATCAGCACCAACCAGTGCCAGATGCTTCCCAAGCCCATAACGAACTCCTCTTTCGGCTCCGCATCTTACCGGAGCCATTAGCCTTAGCGCGTATGTAAGGCGTTAACTGTCAACTTGCCACTGTGCAACCGCGCACGCGGCGTCACGTCCCATATCCCGCAGGTTCGGGCTTGCCGGAGGACTCATCTGGCTCTTCCCCATGCTCTCCGGCTTCGCTTTCGCCCCTGTCTCCTTCCGGCGCGGCATCGGCGGCATACGCGTCGGTCGTGACAGTTTCATTGCTGTCCTCAACATCGTCCGCGCCCACATCCTCCGCCGGGACCTCTTCAGTCTCATCGTCCGCTTCTGGCCCAGAAGGCTGCGAGGCTTGAGGCTGGGCCGGCTGGGTCATCGCCTGTGCCAGCTGCACGTCGATAGGCTCCAGAAGCCCTGCGGCTTTCAGCTCTTCCACGCCCGGCAGGTCCTTGATCGACTCAAGGCCGAAGTGGGCAAGGAACTCCGCCGTCGTGCCATAGACCACCGGGCGGCCCGGTACCTCGCGGCGACCCACCGGCTTCACCCAGCCGGCTTCCATCAGCAGATCCAGCGTCCCCTTCGACAGCGATACGCCGCGAATGTCTTCAATGTCAGCGCGGCTGACCGGCTGGTGATAGGCAACGATCGCCAGCGTCTCGACGGCGGCGCGGGAGAGACGCTTGGATTCGTCCACTTCCTTGCGCATCAGGAACGCAAGGTCCGGCGCGGTCTGGAACAGCCACGCGCCTCCGCGCTTCACCAGATTGACGCCCCGCCCTTCGTATTGTTCCACCAGCGCCCGGATCAAGCCTGCCACGTCTGCATCGTCCGGCATGCGGGCGGCGATGTCCGATTCCCTCAGGGGCTCGGTTGCGGCAAACAGAATGGCTTCCACCATCCGCAAGTGATCCGGCCCCAGGTCGCCGGAGCGAGGCGTTTCCGGGTGCGGCGCATCAGGGCGCTGCGTTTCAGGGTCTTGCGTCATGCGCTGTCCCGTTTCTTCACATAAAGCGGGCCGAACGGCTCCAGCTGCTGCACCTCGGCCTTGCCCAGCCGCGCCATTTCCAGCGTCGCCAGAAACGTGCTGGCCAGCGCCGAGCGGCGGAATTCAAGGTCGCCGCCATCGGGCAGGAAGGCGGCAATGTCGGTCCACTGCATCGCATGGCCGATCATGCGCTCCAGGCGGCTCATGGCGGCCTCCAGCGGCCACACCGGGCGGCGCTTGGGCTGGTAGGTCTGCTTGATGCCCTTGGAGCGAATTTCGGCGTAGGACTTCAGCAGTTCATAAAGCGTGCAGTCGAATGCCGCCCGCTTCACGATCGCCAGCCCTTCCGGATTGCCGCGCGGGAACACGTCGCGCCCCAGCCGGTCCCGGCCCATCAGGCGCGCCGCCACGTCGCGGATAGCTTCCAGCCGTTGCAGCTGCAGTTGCAGGCGGGCAGCCAGTTCCTCGGCGGATGGCTCTTCCTCGTCCTTCTCGGGCGGCAGCAGCAGGCGGCTCTTCAGGTACGCCAGCCACGCCGCCATCACGAGGTAATCGGCCGCCAGCTCCAGCCGCAGCCGCCGCGCCTCGTTGATGAAGGCGAGATACTGCTCCACCAGCGCCAGAATGGAGATCTTGGCCAGATCCACCTTCTGGAAGCGCGCCATTTGCAGCAGCAGGTCGAGCGGACCCTCATAGGCCTCCAGCCGGATGAACAGCGTCTCCTCGCCGTTCTCCTCCACCGGGGGTTCAGTCCCGGCCTCTGGCAGCCCGTCTCTGGTCTCGGTCTCGATCATGTCTCAAGGGCTAATGGGCGAAGACGATTCAGGCAAGTGCTAGTAATGCGTCACGCTTGGCCGAAAGATCGGCAATCAGCGCTTCATCCGTCGCCGCGTTGCTCGCACTCCACGCCATGGCCGCGTCCAGCCGCGCCTTTGCCTCCGGCGTGATCTCGGGCAGGCAGGCCGCCACCTCCTGCATCTCGGAGAGAATGCCCGAGCAGTGCAGCACCACGTCGCACCCGGCATCAAGGCAGCCCAGCGACTTCTCGGCATAGCTGCCGGAGAGCGCCTTCATGTTGATGTCGTCGGACATCAGCAGGCCGGTAAAGCCGATCTGCCCGCGAATGACCTCGCCGATCACCTTGGGAGAGAGCGTCGCGCACCGCTCGGCATCGATGGCGGTGTAAACCACGTGCGCCGTCATCGCCATCGGCGCATCCGCCAGCTTTGCAAACGGTGCGAAGTCCTGCTGCAGGGCATCCAGCGCATCATCCACCACCGGCAACTCCAGATGGCTGTCGCTACGCGCGCGGCCATGGCCGGGGATGTGCTTGATTACGCCAACCACACCGCCCTCGCGCAGGCCGTCCAGCGTCGCCTTGCCCAGCGAGGCAACCTGAGTGGGCTCGAAGCCATAGGCGCGGTCGCCGATCACGTCGTGCGCGCCTTCCACCGGCACGTCCAGCACCGGCAGGCAATCCACCGTCACGCCCACGCTGCGGACCACCGCCGCAATGGCGCGGGCATTCATCCGCGCCGCATCCATGGCAGACACCGGCGAGACGTCCCACAGGTCGGCAAACGCCTTGGCTGGCGGAAACGCAGGCCAGTGCGGCGGCTTCAGGCGGGCCACCCGCCCGCCTTCCTGATCGATCAGGATCGGCAGCGCCTCGCCCCGGCCAGACAGCGCCTTCAGGTCGTCCGTCAGCGCCTTCACCTGCTCCGGGTCCACGCAGTTGCGCAGGAACAGGATATACCCGGCCGGATCGGTCGCGCGGAACAGGTCGCGCTCCGCATCGGTGAGCACGGGGCCCTCAAGGCCGAAGAAAACTGGAATCACAGGGGGTGTCCCTTAAACGTGCCTATTGATCCGCCACCAGACAGGCCTGACCCGTCGCCTTCAGCTTACCGCACAGGCTGTCCGCCCGCGCCTTGAGGCTGATCGGCCCGGCCCGGAGGCGGTACATGGTCTTGGTGCCGGTCTTGACCGGCTGAATGTCGGGGCCGAGCTTCTCCAACTCCTTCTCGTACTTGGCCGAGAATTCCTGCCAGCCCGCCTGCGCCCGATCGACCGAGGAGAACGCACCCAGTTGCAGGAAGTAAACCTGCTTCTTCGGCGCTTCCGCCTTGGCCTTGGCTTCCGCCAGCTTCTTCGCCTCGGCCGCCTTTGCCGCCTCGGCCTTTGCAGCCGCAGCACGGGCAGCTTCGGCGCGCGCGGCCTCGGCAGCCTTTGCAACTTCCGCATCGGCGGTGGCGGCGGTCTGCGGCGCAGCCTGCGCAACAGCCGGAGCCTGCGCTTCCGGCGGCAGCAATTCCACCGGCTGCTCATCGATCGGAGCCGAGGGCGGCGGCGGTGGCGGCGGCGCGGGCCGCTCCACCGGCTGCTCCGGTCCCGTCGCCAGCGTTACTTCGGAGTTCAGTTCCTTGCCGCTGGCCACTTCGCCAATCATCAGCCCCTCGCCGTCGGCCCGCATGCCGCCCGGATCCTTGGGCTCTACGCGGAACGGCTCCTTCGGCGCCACGATCAGCG
This sequence comes from Pedomonas sp., assembly GCF_036515995.1. Lineage (NCBI taxonomy): Bacteria > Pseudomonadati > Pseudomonadota > Alphaproteobacteria > Sphingomonadales > Pedomonadaceae > Pedomonas > Pedomonas sp. The sequence goes on from NZ_DATBUP010000150.1 coordinate 5,601, forward strand.
GCGGCTCGCCGTTGGCACCGGCAACGATGGCGTTGCCGTAGGGGTCCTGCTCCTCGCCGGAGGAGACGGCGATCACCGTCCCCACCAGGGCGACAACGAACACGGCGGCACCGCCCACGATCCACTTGCGAGACAGGGGCGCGGACTCCCCGTCGTCGGAAAGACCGGCGGGTTCAAGCCAGGGCGGGCTGTCGTTATCGCTGGAACCGCGGGCGCGGGCCATCAGTGCATCTCCTCCACGGGCTCGACGCCCATGATTGCCAGACCATTGCGGATAACCTGTGCTACAGCCCCAATGAGGGCAAGGCGGGCACGGCTCAGTTCCGCATCCTCCACGATGAACCGCAGGCTCGGGTCGTCATTGCCCCGGTTCCACAGGCCATGGAAGGCTGCTGCCAGATCATAGAGATAGAAGGCAACGCGGTGCGGCTCGTGCGCCTGCGCCGCCGCTTCCACCTGACGCGGCCACTGGCACGCCAGCTGGATGAGCGCCGCCTCTTCCGGGGCGGACAGGCGTTCCAGCTGCTCGGCCGGAATGGCATCCAGACCCTCGACGGAAAGTCCAGCGTCCACTGCCTTGCGCATGACCGAGCGGATGCGGGCGTGAGCGTACTGCACGTAGAACACCGGGTTCTCGCGGCTCTGCTCCACCACCTTGGCGAAGTCGAAGTCCAGCTGCGCGTCGGAGCGGCGGGTGAGCATCATGAAGCGCACCACGTCCTTGCCCACTTCCCGCACCACGTCGGCCAGCGTCACGAAGCTGCCGGCCCGCTTGGACATCTTGTATGGCTCGCCGTTCTTGAACAGGCGCACCATCTGGCACAGCTTCACGTCCAGCGGCACGCGGCCTTCCGAGACGGCCTTGACCGCCGCCTGCATGCGCTTCACGTAGCCGCCGTGGTCCGCGCCCCAGATGTCGATGAGCTGGGTGAAGCCCCGGTCCACCTTGGTCTTGTGGTACGCAATGTCGGCGGCGAAATAGGTCCACGCCCCGTTGGACTTCTTCAGCGCGCGGTCGGAGTCATCGCCGAAGTCGCTGGCGCGGAACAGCGTCTGCGGGCGCGGCTCCCAGTCGTCGGCGGCTTCACCCTTCGGCTTTTCCAGCACGCCCTCGTACACCAGGCCCGCCTGCTCCATGTCGGCCAGCGTCTTGGCGATGGAGCCGTCCTCGTGCAGCGCGCGCTCGGAGTAGAATACGTCGTGGTGAATGCCGAGCAGGGCCAGATCCTCGCGGATCATCGCCATCATCTGGTCGGTCGCTTCCTTCTTGAACAGCTGGAGCCACTCGGCCTCCGGGGCGTCGAGATACTGCTCGCCGTATTTCTCGAACAGCATCTGGCCCACCGGCACCAGGTAATCGCCCGGATAGAAGCCTTCCGGGATCTCGCCGATGTCGCGGCCCGCAGCCTGCTGGTACCGCAGGTGCGCGGAGCGGGCCAGCGTGTCCACCTGACCGCCCGCATCGTTGATGTAGTATTCCTTGGTGACGTTATAGCCTGCCCACTGCAGCAGGTTGGCCAGCGCATCGCCCACCACCGCGCCGCGGCAGTGGCCCACGTGCATCGGGCCGGTCGGGTTGGCCGAAACATATTCCACGTTGATGGGCTGGTTCTGGCCGACGGACGAGCGGCCATAGGCCTCGCCCGCCTTCCAGATCTGTGCCACCTGCGCGGTCCAGTAGGCCGGCTTCAGCTTCAAGTTAATGAAGCCCGGGCCTGCCACGTCCACCTTTTCCACGTCCGCATCGGCGCGCAGCTGCTCGGCCAACGCCTCGGCGATGACGCGCGGCGGCTTGCCCGCGGGCTTGGAGAGCACCAGCGCGGCGTTGGTCGCCAGATCACCGTGAGAGGGGTCGCGCGGCGGCTCAACCGTCACCGCCTTGAAATCCAGCCCTTGCGGCAGGACACCGGCCTCGCCCAGCGCGGCCAGAGCCGATTTCACCCGCTCTTCAAACACATGAAAGACGTTCATCACAACCCGTTCTATAATTCCGATCGGCAATCCGCGATCGCCTAAATTTCGATTGGCTGACGGCCCGTCAGACGAGCCAGTTCCTTCAGCGCGAAATTGTCCGTCATACCAGCGATAAAGTCCGCCACCGTCCGAACCCGGTCGGGCATGGCGGCAGCGGCGGCCCGGCTCGACCACTCTGGCGGCATCCGCAGCGGATCGTCCAGATACAGGTCGAACAGGTCGCCAATGACCCCCTTCGCCAGGTCGGTACTGTGCTGGACCTTGTAGTGGTGGTACATGCGCGTGCGCAAGAAGTGTTTCAGCTCCCGCTCCAGCGGCTGCACGGCGCTGCTGAACGCGGCCACGGGCTGTCCCGCCCGCCGGATGTCATCGGCGGACAGGGGCTGCAGCCGCTCCAGCCGCCGCCCGGTCTCGCCCAGAAGATCAAGCACCAAATGCCCCACCATGTTGCGGATCAGCTCCGGCCGCAGCCGCTCCTTTGGAGCCTGCGGGTACTGGCGGCGCAGACGCTCCCACGTCTCGGCCACCAGCGGCACCACCATCAGGTCATCGATGGTGAACAGCCCGGCGCGCAGGCCGTCGTCCACGTCGTGGGTGTTGTAGGCGATGTCGTCGGACAGCGCGGCCACCTGCGCCTCGAGGCTGGCGAAGGTGTGCAGTTCCAGATCGTGCTGCGCCACGTACTCCGCCAGCGCCCACGGCGGGCTGCTGACCGGCCCGTTGTGCTTGGCCAGCCCTTCCAGCGTCTCCCACGTCAGGTTCAGGCCATCGAACGGCACATAGCGGTGCTCGAGGTAGGTCACGATGCGGATGGTGTTGGCATTGTGATCGAACCCGCCCCACGGCGCCATCTTTGCAGACAGCGCCTCCTCGCCCGCATGGCCGAAGGCGGTGTGGCCGAGGTCGTGCGCCAGTGCCAGCGCCTCAGTCAGGTCTTCGTCCAGCCCCAGCCGCCGCGCGATCGAGCGGGCGATCTGCGCCACTTCCAGACTGTGCGTCAGCCGGGTGCGATAGTGATCGCCGTCCACCGAGACGAACACCTGCGTCTTGTGCTTCATCCGGCGAAAGGCGGAGGAATGGATGATCCGGTCCCGGTCGCGCTGGAAGGCGCTGCGTCCGGGGCTTTCCGGCTGAAGATGAAGCCGTCCGCGCGTCTTCGTCGGGTCTGCGGCGTAGGGTGCTGGCTGCAACAAGCGCCCCTCCTTCACAAGAAATGTGGCCCGAGCCGGATCAGCCTCAGGGCTTCAGCGGCTCTATAGCCCCAACGTCTCGCTTTATCACGGGTTTAATCCCCTGTGCGCCAAGTCTGGCGGCAAAGTCACGCGCCTGCGCCAACGTCTCGAACGGTCCGGTCAGCAGCCGGTGGTAGGTCACGCCGACCTGCGCATGCACCTGCACGAACGCCTGCCGCTGCCCCAGAAGCGCGCCCGCCCTGCCCGTCGCATCCGCCCAGGCCGCCTGCGCCTTGTCCCGGCTGACCAGACTGGCCAGTTGCAGCCAGTAGCCTGCGCCGCTGGAGACCATTTGTGATGCTCGTGACGCTTTTGCCGCTTCCGCCGCCGCAAGTTCGGCAACCGGCGCGGCAGCGGCCTCAGGCTTCGGGGCCTCAGGCCTCAAGGCCTCCGGCTTGGCCGCCTCCACCTTTGCAGCAGGCGCGGCGGGCTTTGCCGCCGGGGCCGCAGCCGGCAGACTCTCGTTGATCCGCCGGAAGTGGGCGGCGTAGGCCTTGC
>NZ_DATBUP010000151.1:0-2197 GCF_036515995.1 Pedomonas sp.
CGCCCGCCGCAACCTTGGCCTGATGATGCGCGAAGGACTGCTGAAGGAAAACATCGATGGCGAGGCCCTGCTGTGGGCCCACAACCGCCTGCTGGGCCGGCCGGAGGAGCGCCGCATCCTCATGGTCATCTCCGATGGCGCGCCGGTCGATGACAGCACCCTGTCGGTCAACACCGGCAACTACCTGGAGAAGCACCTCCGGCAGGTCATTGGCTGGATCGAAAACAAGTCTCCGGTCGAGCTGATCGCCATCGGCATCGGGCACGACGTCACCCGCTATTACGAGCGCGCCGTCACCATCATGGATGCCGAGCAGCTGGGCGGCGTGATGACCGAGCAGCTGGCGTCCCTGTTCTCGGCGGAAAATGCTCCCGCGCCTCGGCGTCGGGCCGGACGCGGCGCGGCTGCCCGTCCCGGTGGCCGGCGCTGATCGGCGAGATAGTGTCGGGTAGATTGCGGGTGTCTCGTCGGTAAGGCGCTGCTGAGCATCATGTTTGGCCCGGAGAACGGGCGCAGCAAAGCGGGGGAGCGGGTGCAGCCAGAGGTCAGCACTGCAAGGGCCAGCACAGCAAAGGCAGGCACAGGGCGGTCGCGTCGGCTTCGCCTCTCGGTCTCTCTGGTGGCCTTGCTCGTTCTGTGTGGGGCATGGGCTGCCGTGCAGCACCCTGCGCGCCAGCAAATCGATTCGGTCCCCATCTCCGTCACTGTCCGCCCAGTCCCGCTCGACAAGAACGACCCCGGTCAGAGTCGCATCGGCGCTCTGGCCTATCTGGGCGGCGTCCAACTTCTGAGCGAGGCAAGCGGCTTTGGCGGCTACTCCGGTCTGCGCCAACTGCCGGACGGGCGCATGCTCGCTATTTCCGACCGCGGCCATTGGCTCGTCTTCCGTCCGGTGGAACGCCAGGGCAGGCTGACCGAGGTAGCGGATGCCATTCAGGGGCCGCTGCTGGACGAAACCGGCCAGCCGCTGGAATATCCCTATTTCGATGCGGAGGCATTGGAAGTTGTCACGACGCCGGAGGGCGGGCTGGATATCTTCGTCGCCTTCGAGCAGCGCCACCGCGTCTGGCGCTACGCCATGCCCGGGTCTGCGCCGATTCTCGTCGGGGCGGGAGATAACGGCCAGGCTGCGCAAAATCCGCCGTCCCATGTGGAGCAGGTAAAGCAGGCGTTCGCCCATCGCCCCGAGTCGCTGCCGTGGATGGACGGCTGGCCGGGCCAGCTCGGGGCCAATGCCGGGCTCGAGGCCATGGCAGTGAAAGCGGATGGCGCAGCCCTGCTGCTGGCGGAAGGAACGGGCGAGGGGCGGTTCCGCCCCCATGCAGAGGCTCCGTGGGCCCCGATTCGCTACCGCACCGAGTCCGGTTTCAAGCCGACCGACGCCGTCTTCCTGCCCATCGAGGGGCGGCATCTGGCGCTGGTCATCAACCGCTATTTCTCGATTCTCCACGGCGTTGCCGCCCGGCTGGAGTTGATTGATCTGGATGCGGTGCAGGACGGGCAGGTAATGGGCAGGCTGCTGGCCCGCCTCGCGCCGCCGGTAACTGTCGACAACATGGAAGCTCTGGAGGTCGCCCCCCATCCGGAGGGCGGCTGGAGCGTCTGGCTCATGGCGGACGACAATCAGAACCCGTTGCAGCGAACCCTGCTGCTCAAGTTCCACCTGCCTGAAAGCGCAGTCCTGCGCTGAGGATGGCAGCCCTGCGCGTACTGCGGACATGCAAAAAGACACCGCGCCAAGGTGCATGGCGCAGTGTCCCTGAATCCGCAGATTCTGAATCCGGAGATTCGTTCTTTCGGCTTTGCAAGCCTTCCGGAAACGGAACCCGAAGGTTCCGTCAAACCGGGAAAAGCTTTTTAGGCTGCCTGCTCGGCCGAAGCTTCGGCCAGCGACTTGGCAACCAGACGCTTCACGCGACGGGCCTTCAGCGACAGCTTGTCGTCGTGGGTCTTCAGCAGCCACTTGTCGAGGCCACCGGCATGCTCGACCGAACGAGCGCCCGCAGCGGCGACGCGGAAGGTGACCGACGAGCCCAGAGCGTCCGACAGGAAGGTCACGTTCTGCAGGTTCGGCAGAAAGCGGCGCTTCGTCTTGTTGTTGGCGTGGGACACGTTGTTGCCCACCATGGTGCCCTTGCCGGTCAGTTCGCAAACGCGCGACATGATCAGGTCCTTCAATTGCAATAGCCGACACCGG
>NZ_DATBUP010000152.1:0-4455 GCF_036515995.1 Pedomonas sp.
TTGAGGAAATCTTCCTCCACAATTGGAAACACCGCGCCCGCCTGGCCATAGTCCTTTGCCTGCACCGGCAAGGCCAGCGCCGGCAGGAGCGTTGCCGCAATTATGGGTTTGAGGATGGCCGCCCTGCCCATACTCACCTCACAGGATCGGCGTGCCGATGCCGGCGATATGCCGGTGCGGCACCCACCCGATCTCGGCATAGCGGCTGTCAAACCCATCCGGGTGGGACGTTGCCACAAAATAATGGCCGGGCGGGATGACGCCCGTTGGTCCCAGGGCCAGCGGCACGCCCCGGCGCGAGCGCGCCTTGGCAGTTGCAACCGGTCGCCCGTTGACGAGGAACGTGCGCCCCTGCCGGGTCACCACATCGCCCGGCATGCCCACAATTCTTTTCCCAAACAGCTGAGGCCGCTCCCCGAAGTGGGCGCGGACCAGCGGCGTTGGAGGCACCTGGAAAAAGACGTAGTCGCCGCGCGAAGGCTGCTTTTCCCGGTCGATCCAGAACGCCCAGTTCGGCAGGCTTTGTGTGATGTTGATGACAAGGCCATGCCGGCGCTGCCAGGTGTCGACAGCTGATAGCGCAAGCGTCAGCAGCGCCAAAACACCATAGGCCGCATAAAGCCGCCGGCGCTGGGGCGTCCAGAAGCGAGGAGCAACGCTGTCAGCGCCCATCCCTTGCCCCCTTTGTGGGCCCCGGTGTCATTGCCCGAGCAACCGCCGCCTCAACGGCCGGGGTGACATCCGGCACGCTTCTGCCAAGCGTCGCCTCCGAGACCAGCACAATCGTCTGGCCATCATTGAGGCCCGCGATCGCGGCTTCTACGGCCTGCAAATAGGCTTTGGTGCGGCGCTCGGCCTCCTCATCCGTAACCCCTGCCCGCGCCGTCTCAGCGACATAGGATTCAACGAGCGACTGGAGCGAGACGCTGACAATCCGTTGCCGCTCGAATGCCAGCACCTCGCGCGTCAGCCAGGCGCCCCACACCACAACGGCACTTCCAAGCAGGGCGGCAGCCAGCACGTCGACCCGCCACCCCAAAATCAGCCGCCGATGCCAGGCGATGACATTGCCGCCCCCGCTCATGCCTGCCCTCCTTTGCGGATACTCCGTCCACGCATCGGCCAACGGCACACTGCCTGCAGACGCGCCGCGCTGTTCGCCGCCCGCAAAACCACCATCGCAGGCAGTGCCACTACGACCGCGTCCAGGACATTGACCGGTCCGCCAAGCGTTTGTCCCTGAAACCGCCGGTGACAACCGGTGCCCGCGCTCATGCCTGCCCTCCCTTGCCGGCAGGCCACCCAGCCCTCAGCCGCTGAAAGAGGACTGGCAGGCGCACGACGCAGACCCCTGCCAGCAGAACCGTCATGGCAATGAGCGTCATGTCCTGGAACGAGGCCTGCCGCGCGGCGTCCGCCGCCACATAGCGGACCGTCAGATTGTGCAGGTGCAGGAGGAAGGCATGAAAGCTCGCCCCGCTCAGCAGGAAAAATGTTGCCGTGACGACGCCAAGGCCTGCAAGGCAGTTGCCGGCCAGCCAGAGCAGTAGCGTCAAACCGGCGAACAGGCCGTCCTGCACGCGCTGCCAGGGCAACTCACTCGGCTGCCAGACGCCCATCATCCAGCTCCTTCGTCTTTAATTTCTGCTGTGCGCCGAACGCCACCGTCTCGATGGCCTCGGCCATGGTGCGCCCTTGCGCCACTTCGGCCTCGATCGCGGCAAACACGGTCGGGCTCGAGGAGTAGACGGTTCCTGAATAGCGGTCCAAGACCAGCCGGCCGATCGCGGTCATATCCGGGCCCCGGATGTAGACTTCCGAATAGTCCTCGCCCTGCCGACGGACCGAGCGCAGGAGAGTCTCGGTCGCGTCGTCCATCTGGAAGCGGGCGTTCTTTCGAAAATCCAATATGCTCTCGGCCGTCTGCTGGAGCAGCAGCATCCAGTCGCTGTTCTCGAGGGCCGCCTTTGACCCTTCCGCCAGATAATAGTCGTTGAGCGACTGCGTTGCGGTAATGAGGCTGCCGCGATACTTGCGGATGGTGCGCGCCAAAAGGGCCACCGCCTCAGCGATCGAGCCGCCCTGCAGATGCTGGTGCGCCTCATCGAGCAAAACCGCCTTCAGTTCCTGCCGCGGCCGGCTCATCATCATCTGCATGATCGAAAATAAGATGGCCGCAAGGACGACGGCGCGCAGCTCGACCTTGCCGCGCAGCTCGGCCATCTCGAATATGGTAAAGGGATCATCGAGCCTGAGGCTGGCAGGCCCTGCAAAGAAGCTGCCGTAGGTTCCGCTCGATCGGTAGGGCTTGAGGCTTGCCGCCAGATTATCCCCCATCTCGCCCGAGCCGGACAGATGCTCGGCGACGTCATCGATCGAGCCCGCCTGCGCCTTGTCCGCCCACACCCGGTTGACCGCCTCATCCATGAGGCCGCGCTCGGCGTCCGTCAGCTGCCCGGTAAAGCGCGCCATCTGGCCAAGAATGGTGCGAATGAAGGTCAGGCTCTCGAGCCGGTAGTCCTCGTCCTCCCGAGCCCGCGTGGGGTCGACCATGGAGAAGGGATTGAGCCCGATGCCTGATGACAGGGTAAATTCGATGAACTGGCCGCCCTGGAGCTTGGCGCTGTGCTCGAACGAGCGGCCATCGTCCAGAACCAACACCCGCGCGCCTGCCCCGCGCAGGGCAGCGACCAGCTCTTGCAGAAGCACCGACTTGCCCGAGCCCGACTTGCCGATGACGACCGTGTTATGGTTGCCGGCACTGTTCTCGAACGGCGACCAGAAGAAGGGCTGACCGCGCCGTCCAACCAGCAGCAGATGGGGAACCGGTCCGCCCAGATATTCGCCCTGGACCGGCACAAGGCTGGCGGCGGCCGTTGTCAGCTGCGAGCGCAGCCGCTTGAGGCGCAGCATGTCCTCGTAAAGGCCATCGGCAAAGGTCAGCGGCAGGGCAGCGAGCAGGCCCTGGATCTGCAGGAACCGCTCGTCGATCAACTCCCACCCGGCGGCAGCATAGACAGAGCGCACGATCTCTTCATAGCGATCGCCGCGCCCCTCGGGCGCATACACAAGAAGACCGTAGTAGAGCTGCACCAGCTTGCGGCCATTGCCGAGCTGCTCATGCACGTACTGCCACTCGGCCTGCTGATCGCGCAAGGAGGGAATGAACCGCGCCGAGCGGCCCTCGACAAGGCTCGTCGTGCGCATGAATTTATAGGAGGCCCTCGACTTTGCCGCCGTCTCGTCCGGCACGGCAAAGCAGCAGATGGTTGCCACCGGGCAGGGCATTCTCAGCTTGCTGGAGAAGAGATCGCCGATCAGCCGCGCCATGTCCCAGGGAGCCCAGCGCTGCGGGAAGGCCCTCACCCCGAAATGGCGCAGATCAAACCTGTCAGGCAGGACCTCGCCCATGCGCGGCGTCCCGTCAGCCCTGCGCCCAACCATGCGGAACCGCTCGGTGCGCAGCACCATTCTCTCAGGCTCGATTCTGAGCTCGATATCCCGGCGCACGGCCTGGTCGGCGATCGGGTCGAGGGCCGAGTAGGCGCATCGCTCGGCAGCGCTTATCGTTGTCGGCGAGGTCAGCTCGTCGACGAGTTCAATCAAACCCTCCGGCTCGACCGTGCGGCTGTCGACCTCAAGGCTCCTGAGCGCGCTTTGCAGCGACTCCCGGGTCGAGACCAGCGCCTCGGCCCCTGCCTTGGCTGTTGCTGCAACGCCAACCGAGAGGAAGACCCGGTGCCGGCGCAGATGAAACGGCGCATCCCCGGACAGGGAATCCCAGACGCCCTGCTTCAGATAATCCGCACGGTGGCGCGCCATATGCTCGTAGACGCCGCCGACCGCATAGCGCTTTGCAAACCACGCATCGATCACCCGGCCGACCCGCGGCGACATCCAGTGGAGCACCTGAACCCGGCTGCCCGCCGGCAAGCTTTCCGAGAAGAATTGGGCAAGGCTCTCGGCCACCTGATCATTCGCGCCGACGAGCGGCGCGATCTCGATGACAAACCCGCGAGACTGGCGGTTGAGATAAAGCCGGCTCGCCGGATCATAGACCCGCCACGGCAGGAACGCCGAGAGCTGGTCGAGCTGCAAGGAGAGGTGTCGCTCATGGGCATCCGTCCGATCGCCGAAAAGGCGCGCGCCCAGCCAGTCGAAAAGCTTCATTGCTCGCCTCCTGCATCTGCCGCATCCCCGGCGGCTTTGCTAATCGCCTCGAGCGGAGCAGCCGGTTCGTCAGTGGGCCTCGCATCCTTCACGCCGCCAACAGCAACCGGAACCGAGGGCGGGTTTGAGGGCAGTGCCTGCCAGCCGCTGCCCTCGACCACCGCGTGGACAACCGCCGGTTCATGGAAAACCCCGGCCTCATCGATGCGGGGGTAAAAGACGATCCTCAGCACCCGCTCGCCCGTCCGGACGAGCCCTGCGCCCAGGGCGGTGCGCGACGCCCAT
>NZ_DATBUP010000153.1:0-11875 GCF_036515995.1 Pedomonas sp.
CGAGAAAACCGCCGCAACCATGTTCCTGGTCGATCTTCCTAACCCCGCCATCCGCGTCGAGCGTGTAATCGATACGATCGACAGTGCGTCTCCGGGCGGCCATGCGGTAGTCGCGATCGAAGACCTGCGTGTGCCGGACAGCCATGTGCTGGGCGCGCCGCATGAGGGCTTCACATATGCGCAGGTGCGCCTCGGCCCTGCGCGCCTGACGCATTGCATGCGCTGGCTGGGCGCCGCCACCCGTGCGCACGAGATCGCGACGGACTATGCCGTGCGCCGCTATGCCTTCGGCAAGCCGCTGATCGATCATGAAGGGGTCGGCTTCATGCTGGCGGACAACCTCATCGAGCTGAAGCAGTGCGAGTTGATGATCGATTGGTGCGCGGGCGTCCTCGACCAGGGGGCACCTGGCATCACGGAGAGCTCCATGACGAAGGTCGCAGTGTCGGAGGCCCTCTATCGTATTCTGGACCGATGCGTGCAGGCGATGGGCGGCACCGGCGTCAGCGGCGATACCGTCGTTGAACAGATTTTCCGCGAGATCCGCGCGTTCCGCATCTATGACGGGCCAACCGAGGTGCACAGGTGGAGCCTGGCCAAGAAAATCAAGCGTGAGGCTCTGGCGGCGCGATGAGCACCGAGGCGCTCTTCGCCGGTACCGGCGCTGTTCGGCAGGGTTTCGCCTTTGACGAGGCCGCCCTGGCTGACTGGATGCGCGCCAATGTCGACGGTTTCGAAGGACCGCTGGTGGTTCGGCAGTTCAAGGGCGGGCAATCGAACCCGACCTACCATGTGTCGACGCCGGGACGGGAGTACGTGCTTCGCCGCAGGCCGCCGGGCAAGATCGCGGCTGGCGCCCATGCGGTGGATCGGGAGGCGCGGGTCATGTCGGCCCTCGGGGCAGACGGCTTTCCGGTTCCGCACATCTTCGGCCTTTGCATGGATGAGACGGTCATCGGCACCGCCTTTTATGTTATGGAATTCGTGCGCGGACGTGTGTTCTGGAGCGCCCAGTTCGAGCCGGTGCCAGCACAGGATCGCCCACTTTATTTCGGTGAGATGAACCGCCTGATTGCCGACCTGCATCAGCGGTCGCCGCAGCAGCTTGGCCTTGAGGACTTCGGAAAGAAGGGAAACTACTTTGCGCGGCAGATTGCGCGGTGGTCACGGCAATATCTGACTGACGAGAGCGCCGGGCGCGACGAGAATATGGACCGGCTGATCGAATGGCTTCCCCGGCACATCCCGCAGGATGATGAAACCTGTGTTATCCACGGTGATTTTCGTGCGGATAACATGGTGTTTCATCCGACCGAGCCGCGCGTTCTGGCCGTGCTGGACTGGGAGTTGTCAACGCTCGGCCACCCGCTGGGCGACTTTGTCAATCATTTGATGATGTACCGGCTGCCGCCGACTATTCTCTCCGGCCTGAAGGGGGTTGACCTCGTGTCGCTGAACCTGCCGACCGAGGATGCGTACTTGGCCGCCTACTGCGCCCGGACGGGGCGCGAGCGCATTGATAATCTCGACTTTCTGTTCGCCTTCACCTTGTTCAGGCTGGCGGCGATCTACCACGGTATCCGGGCACGCGCGCTGCGCGGCAATGCATCATCGGCACATGCACTGGAACTGGCTTCGACCTATGCGCAGATCGCGCAACTGGCCTGGGAGCAGACCGGGGCATAGCGAGCCAAATCCTTCCGTCGAGGAGCATCATCGCGCCAATAGCCTGGTCCGCACTGCTGCATTCTCGTGATGAGGCAGCACTCCGGCCATTACGACCGCAGGCAAGGAAAAGAGTGGTATTCATTTCGCGAAGACCGCTGGCTGCACAAGACGTTTCAGCCAGCAGAGAATATCGCGCCGTATTCGCGTCGAGACTTGTTACGCTGCTCCCCGGATCTTGATCGCGAGGCCAGGGTGTTAGGACAGGGTGATTGCGCACCTGCTTCGTCACAAAGATTACGTGTCCAAGCGATTTCGGCCGGCTCGTATCATTTTCTGATCATGACCTGCATACGCGGCGTTCACGCCGGGCCGTTCGCTCAGTCAGCGTCGACGTGCGCGGCAATGACAGCAAGAAAGGCGTGGCCGTAGCGTTCGAGTTTTGTCTCACCGATACCGGGCACGTCGGCCATTTGTGCGCGTGAGATCGGCCGGGCAGCCGCCAGTTCGAGCAATGTGCGGTCGTGAAAGATGACATAGGGCGGCACGTTTTGCGTGCGTGCAATCTGCATCCGCTTTTCGCGCAGCGCCTGGAATAATGTCTGGTCCCGCTCCGGCAGAGACAATGTTGCGGCCTGCCTCCGCTGGGCCTTGTCACGTGAGGATTTCGGCTTTGGCGGCACACGCAGCATGAGTGTCTGCTTCTCACGCAGGAACTGCCTGCCCGTCTGGGAAATGGACAAGCCGCCGTGTCCGGAAAAATCAATGTCTACCAGCCGTTGTACGACCAGTTGGCGTATGATGGCTCGCCAGGTGCGATTGTCATGCTCGCGTCCAATGCCGTACGTCGAGATCTGGTCGTGACCGAAGCGGGTGATCCGCTCGTTCTCGGCGCCCAGAAGTACATCGACGATGTGGGCCTGCCCGAACCTTTCCCCGGTCCTATGGATGCAGGACAATATCTTCTGGGCGGCAATTGTCCCGTCAAACAGGCTTGGGGGCTCGGCGCAGGTGTCACAGTTGCCGCATGGCTCGCATGTATCGCCGAAATACGACAGCAGCACCTGCCTCCGACAATTCGCCGTCTCAGCGAGGCCCAGGAGCGTGTCTAGCTTGAGCCGTTCCGTTCTCTTGCGCTGGTCGGGCGCTTCGGATTCCTCGATGAAACGACTGCGTAGGACGATGTCCTCGTAGCCGTACAGCATCAGTGCCTCGGCAGGCAATCCGTCCCGCCCCGCGCGTCCTGTCTCCTGATAGTAGGCCTCGATGCTTCCTGGTAGATCGATGTGTGCAACGAATCGGACATCGGGCTTGTCGATGCCCATCCCGAAGGCAATGGTCGCCACCATGACGACAGCTTCCTCATGCTGGAAGCGCGCCTGGTTCGCTTCCCGTGCGAGCTTGTCCATGCCGCCATGATAGGGAAGGGCGTTGTAGCCCAGGCTACGCAGCCATTCGGCAGTTTCCTCGGTCTTTCGTTTCGATAGACAGTAAACGATTCCGCTCTCCCCGTCATGGTCCTGAAGAAAGCGCTTCAGTTGCGCACGGGTGTTGTCCTTCTCCATGATTGCGTAGCGGATGTTGGGTCGGTCAAAGCCGGCGATGAAGGCGTCGCTCTCGTCGATTTGAAGGTGGGTCAGGATTTCCGCTCGCGTCGGGGCATCGGCAGTCGCCGTCAGTGCCATGCGAGGGATGCCCGGAAAAAGCCCGGCGAGTGCGTCGAGCTGGCGATAGGCTGGCCGGAAGTCGTGCCCCCACTGAGACAGGCAGTGCGCTTCATCGATCGCGATCAGGGAGAGCGGCACCATGCTCAAAAGTCTGAGAACATCCGGTTTCAAGAGGGTCTCGGGCGCGATATAAAGCAGGTCGAGCGCGCCGGCCGAAATATCCCGCCACAAATTCCGCCTGTCATCGCCGGCGAGGTCAGAGTTGAGCGCCGCTGCTTTGACGCCTGCCTGACGCAGCGCGGAAACCTGATCGGCCATTAATGCCAGAAGGGGCGATACGACAACGCCCATGCCGGGCCGTGCAAGGGCCGGGATCTGATAGCAGAGCGATTTTCCACCGCCCGTCGGCATTAGCACGAACGCATTGTTGCCCTCCATGACATGCGATACGACTTCCGCCTGCCGGCCACGGAAGGCGTCGTAACCATAGACGGTCTTGAGGATGTCGAGTGGATCGGTGGTCAAGGAATCACTTGCTCTTCAGGACTGGGGCAGCGGGCTTCTTTAGCAGACGGTGAGGAAAATTAATCATTTTTCGCAGGCGATTGGCCGATTGATTGTTTCGTCTGGGCAGGCAGCGTGCCGCGGCGACCGCGATTGTTCAGCACCAAGCGGAGCAGCATCCCTTGTGGCCGGCATCGATTGGATCCCATCGTTCCAGGCGCGTGGCCCTTGGGCAGAGGCTGGTCCTATCAGGCGGTCGGCTTGAACGAGGCTCTGTGCAGATGAGCTTGGTCAGATGTCCAGTGTTCAGCTTCCTACCGCTCGCTGTGACGTGCGTTCAGACAAAGGTCTAAGATACGAAACCTCAGGCACCGGGCGCATGTTCTAACTCTACGCGAATACGCGACCTCTTCTGGACTGATTTACGCTTGTACACTGTTGCAGCGGCGATCACCTGATCTGCGCCGCAGAGCACATCAGGTGCAGTAATCCTCCTGGTCTCTGCCAGGCATGTGGTGTCGGCCACTCAGGGCATGCGGTTCGGGCCGCACTTGCGCGAAGGCCGCGGGCTTGCAGCCATCTGAAAATATTTACGGAGGTGAACATGCGTTCTTTCCAGTCCGTAACTGCGCCTGAATTTGCTTCCTTGGTGCAAGCCTTCCCGTGGACGCGACGGATCTCCGAGGTTCACCTCCACCATACCTGGCGGCCGCGTCAGCGCGACTACTCAGGCCGCGCGACGATCGAGGGCATGTGGCGGCACCATACCCGGGTTAACGGCTGGAGCGACATTGCTCAGCATGTCAGCGTTGCACCGGACGGTACGATCTGGCTGGGCCGCAATTTCAACTGGGCACCGGCTTCGGCAGCTGGGTTCAATGGCAACCGGCAGGCCGGGCCCTTCATGATCGAAATGATCGGCGACTTTGATGTGGGCCATGAAGCCCTAACGGCTGAACAGAGGGCATCGACGCTGGCCGTAATTAAATCTGTGCAGCAAAGGTTTGGGCTTTCCGCTGAACAGTTGCGCTTCCACAGCGAGATGTCGGCCAAGACCTGTCCGGGTTCAACCCAGGACAAGGCGGCCTGGATCGGCGATATCGGCCAGTTCGTGCTTCCACCCGACGGCAAGGCACGGGCCGCCTTCGGTACCGGAGGTGATCGCAGTTTTGAGTTGATCGCATCGATGGACCCGACGGCAGAGCAGACCGACGACATGGCCCATGCCGAGCATGAGGCAGATCTCTCGAGCATGACGCAGGCCGACCAGCGCGGAGAAGGCTGGGGCGGGGCAGCCGGCAGCCTTGACCCCCGGATGCTGGAGGAACTTTCGGATCATATCGTCAACCTCTCCCAAGGGCGGTTCTCATCCGACGGGATTGTCCAGTCGAGCGAGACGGATGTTGACCGGATCATCAATGAACGACTGAGCAAGATGATCAGGAACACCGGTGACGAGGTGGTGCGGCTGGTGGTCTATGCGCATGGCGGCCTTGTTGAGGAGCGGCCGGCATTGCTTGGTGCGTTCGAGCAGCTCGACTTCTGGCGCAAGAACAATGTCTACCCCTTGTTTTTCATCTGGGAGACCGGCTTTGCCGATACCTTCAGGCAGGTGCTCCGAGGCGCTCTCGGGCTTGAGGTTTCAGCACGGGGGTTGGGGCGGGATATAACGGACAGAATGGTCGAGAACGCGGTCCGGATTTTAGGAGCTGGGAAGATCTGGGGCGGGATGAAACGGAGTGCCGAGCAAGCGGCAGCCCCCGGCGGGGGCGCTGCTTACGTCGGCAAAATGCTGGGCCCGGTGCTGGAGAGATATGGCGACAGGCTGGAGCTCCATCTTGTCGGGCATAGCGCCGGAAGCATTTTTCAATCGCATTTCCTCTCTACCCTTGGTGACCAGGTGAAGGTGAAAAGCGCGCACTTCCTTGCGCCCGCCATAACCTGTGAAGCCTTTCTTGACCAATTTGCACCGGAGTTGGGCGGCAGGATTGAACACCTGACGCTTTATACCATGACGAAGACGCGGGAGTTGGCCGATACCGTGACCAAGCTCTACGGTAAGTCTTTGCTTTATATGATCCATCATGCGCTCGAGCCCGAGCGGGAGACACCCATTCTCGGACTGGAGGAGTCGCTGCGCCGCGAGCCGGCGCTGCGGGACATGTTCGGTTTAGGCGGGCAGCAAAGCAAAGTCGGGGAAATCATCTGGTCGCCGAGTGCCGATTCAGGGTCGGGCTCTGCCAGTCAGTCCGTCACCCATGGCGGCTTCGACAATGATCCGGCAACAATGCAGAGCATCTGCCGCCGTATCCTTGGCAAGGTGAACAACGAACCCCTTCATCCCTTTGCGAAGTCGCGCGCACTCGAGCGCTCGCTCTGGGAAGGCGAGCCGGAATGGCCGGATCATCTCAAGCCCTTTCTTCTGGCACCGGCCCAGTCGGAGACGCCCCTGTTCGCTTCGGGCAGCGTAGGGCCCGCCCCATCGCTTGCCCCGCTTGCCTCACTCGGCCGCCGCCGTGCACTCTGCATCGGCATCAACAACTATCCCCACATCGCGCCGCTCGGCGGCTGCCTCAAGGATGCAGACCGCTGGCGCAGTACCCTTGAGGCGGCCGGCTTCGAAGTCACGACGGTGGACGAGAAAGATGCAACGGCAGAGGTGATTGTCGCGCGGTTGCGCAATCTCATCCAGAGCGCCGACGCAGGTGACCGCCTGGTCTTCCAATTCGCCGGCCACGGTACACTCATCCGGGACAGTTCTGACGATGAAATCGAAAGCCAGTCAGACTCGTGTCTGTGCGCCATCGACTGCAACAATCCCCAAGGCAACGGCGGCCTCGTCATCGACGACGAAATCTACGAGGCCTACAGGTTGCTCCGTCACGATGCGCATCTGACCTGCTTCTTCGATTGCTGCCATTCCGGCACGGCGATCCGGGCTTATGGGGCGCCGCCGCAGCGACAGGTGCGGCCTGGCATGAAAGCTCGGGCCGTCAAGCCAACCGCTAATATGATAGAGGCTTACCGTGCGAAGAAGGGGCGGTTTGCCCGGGCAACGGGAGGGGGGCCGATCGGCGTGCTGTTTGCAGCCTGCCAGGACTCCGAGTTTGCTTACGAATACGAGGGTGCGGGCCTGTTCACGGCGGTTGCAACGAAGGAACTCCCCAAGGCCCGAGGGCTGAGCAACCGGCAGTTCCACCAGAAAATCCTCACCGCTCTGGGGCCGGACGCCGGCCAGTCACCTCGTCTTTATGGCGATGTAAGCCGTTTCGATCACCCATTGGCGCTATTCTGAGGAGGGGGGAATGGCGGACCTTGAGGATCACCTGGCTCCCGAGGCTGTGCAGAGCACGGCGCAGAGCCGTATGCCGCCTGGTCCGCCACAGAGCGTGCAAGACCAGCTTCCGGCAGGTGCCGGCGTGCTCTATGCCCTCGGCCCACGGCTTACCCACCGGGCGACCACCCGGCCTCACCAGCGCCACGGCCTGGAGCCGCTTTATCGGCCATTATCCATCTTCGCGCGCGATCCGTCCACGTCGAAGCTGCACGGCGCGATCGCCTCGGTCAAGCTGCCGTACGAGCCTCTGGAGCCGGGTCCGATCGGTTCAATCATCGAAGTGGTCAGCGGCGATGTGGACGGGAGGATTTATCCAAGAGCCGACCTTGATGCCCGAGATGTTCTTCTCAGCAATGGCTATATGCCGTCCATCACATGCCCACAGTTCCACCAGCAGATGGTCTATGCGGTCGCGATGCTCACTTATGCGAACTTCAAGGCCGCCCTTGGCCGCGATGTCGCCTTCGCCTTCGGGGCTGACGATGGTGGCCTGAGCCGCCTGAAACTGCGCCCTTTTGGCGCAATGGAGAAGAACGCTTGGTATGACCGGTCGCGCGGCGAGATCGTTTTTGGCTACTTCACTGCCGAGTATTCAACCCCGGTGGCGCAGGCCGGCGTGGGGAAGGTTTATACCAGCCTCTCTCATGACATTATCGTCCATGAGATGAGCCATGCACTGCTGGATGGCCTCAGGGCGCACTTTTTCGAGCCGACCCATCCGGACGTGCTTGCTCTCCATGAGGCGTTCGCTGACCTGATCGCCTTCTTCCAGCATTTCGCTTACGAGGATGTGGTCCGGGCCGCCTTGTCGGAAACCCGAGGACGGCTCACCGAAGCGAAGGGGTTGATCAGCCTGGCTCAGGAGTTCGGCCGCGGCATCGGTGCGCAGGGTGATGCCCTGCGGACATTTGCAGGCATCGGGACCGAGGGCCGCCTGCGGTATGCGCCGGACGTGCTTGAGCCGCACGACCGAGGCAGGGTGCTGTCCTATGCGGTGTTCAGCGCTTTCGAGACGATCTATCATCGCCGGACGCGCCGCCTGATCAAACTGGCAACGGGCGGCTCGGGCGTTCTTCCTGAAGGCGACCTCTCACGTGTTCTGGAAGACTCCCTCGTTAAGGAGGCGCGCAAGCTCGCCAGTCAGTTCCTGCGCATCTGCATCCGGGCGATCGACTACTGTCCGCCTGTCGATGTGCAGTTCGGCGATTATCTGCGTGCGCTTATCACCGCTGATCATGATCTTCTGCCGGATGATGACCTGGCCTATCGCGAAACCATCATTCGCGCCTTTGGTGAATCCCACATCTTCGGCATCGGTGCTGAAAGCATGACCGAAGACGCGCTGCTCTGGCGCGGCCCGCGGCGCTCCATGCCGGTGGAGGCCGAACTTAAGCTCGCCTCGCTTCGCCTGACGGATGATCTGAGCGAACCTCAGGACGTAGGCGAGCTTCGCCGCCTTGCCGGAGCACTGGGGCGGCTCGTCACCCATCCCGCCTTTGCGCCGGAGTTCGGTTTGATCAGCCCGCTCTCACCGGATTACGACACGCGGACAATGGCATTGCCGGTGGTGGAGTCCATACGGATCGCACGACGCATCGGCCCGGACATGCAGCTTGCCTTCGATGTCGTTGCCGAAGTTACGCAGCGGATAATGGTTGAGCAGGATGGCATCGAATGGCCCTTTTATGGCGGTTCGACGATCATTCTGGACTCCGCCGGGGTCGTCCGGTTCGTGATCTCCAAGCGGGTCGATAACATCGAGCGGCAACAGGCCCAGTGGGAATACATGCGCTCGGGAGCCTCTTCCATCTTCTGGCGTAAGGCAGGCCGCAGATATGTCGCGGATTTCAACACCATACAGCGCCGCCTCTGCGCTCACGTGGCGTAGGAAAACTCCTAACGGCAGAGCATGGTCGCGACGGCTCACGGCGGCGCTCTGACGACAAGGCGGGCGCAGTCGGGCGGGATGGTTTTCAAACTCACGATGCCCGCTGGCCCACAACAACCGTCGTCGGTATTCGCACAGAAATGTCGGCTTGTTAGCACGGCTCACGCTTTCCGTTTGGGGACGGCACCCTACCCTGGGGCGGGCTCGGCCTGAGCGCGACCCAGCCCCTGCAAACACCGATACAAGGCAGCTCCTGCTGCCAAAGCCGGGGCTGCGTTCGTTCCGCAAAAGGGTCGATCAGATGAGCGAGGTCAGCTGCCCTGAACGGCTGAATAATCTAGAAAATTTAATTCAAATATTGCAACAAATATGACAATAGGGATAGTCATATTGGTGTGCGCCGTGCCCGGCTCGGATCGCCAGAAAATTATTTATTACTTCTCAGTAAGTTAAGTTCCCAATCCGCTTTGCAGGCCGTTTCAGTTGCGCTGTTCAAGACCAGGACAGGGGGCTGTCATGCCAATTGGTAAGTCTTCCGGTGTGCAAGGCCTGGCCAAGCATGAACGGACAGCGCTTGATGAACTGTATCGAACGCTGCGGGGGGAAGTTGCCCGTTTCGTCCGCAGGCGCTTTGGAGCGGGGCCACCGGATCCCGAAGAGGTGATGCAGGCTGCGTTTGAACGTCTGGCGCGAGCGCAACAGGCCGATACACGGATCAACAATCCGCGTTCCTATCTGCTGACTGTGGCCAGCAACATTGTCCGTGATTATCATCGGCAGGCAACGGTGCGGGGCAACGTCTCCCTCGAGGTTGCGCTGCGAGATCGCGATTTCGAGGTGTCAGAAGTCACGCCCGAGCGCGTCTTGATTGACAGGCAGCGGTTGGACATCCTCAAGGTCGCGCTGGCGCGCATGCCCGAGATGCGACGTCGCGTGTTTCTGTTTATCCGCGTCGAGGGTATGAGCGTTGCCGAGGTTGCCAAACAGTTCGGCGTCTCGGAGACGACTGTTTACAAGCATGTGTCACGGGCAATGCAGGATTGCGTTGCTGCATTCGAAGCAGCGGATCGCGATCACGATGACGGGGACAGGGGATGAACGGCGACCATAACCCGGATGCTGCCCGGCAACGTGCGGTTGATTGGCTTCTGCAAGGCAAGGGCTTTGACGAACTCGCCTCGCCCACTGCCAGGCGGCAGGTTCCGCGATCCGCCGAAGAGCTCGAGGCGTATCAGCATGCCGATGAGGCCTGGGAGGCGCTTGCCAGCCTGAAGGCGGATCCCGATTATGCCAGTCTTCTGGGACGCCCCACCTGGCGCGAGCGGCTTGTGGGCTGGCGCCTGTCTCTGGAACCGCGCTGGAGCCGGCGCTCTGTCTGGGCCATGGGCGGGGCTGCGGTTGCGGCCGGACTGGTTGCACTGGCCTGGCTTGGCGTTCGGCCGGACGGCACCGTCTACAACACCAGCATCGCCGAAATCCGTCAGCTATCGCTTGAAGATGGCAGCACCATCGCGCTTGGGGCCAAGTCGCGCCTCGAGGTGACTTTCTCCGGCGAACAACGCGTCGTCGACATGCAGCCGGGCGAAGCGTTCTTCTCTGTCACGCCTGACCCGGATCGGCCGTTCGTCATCAGGGCAGGTGATACACGCATCTCCGTGGTCGGCACAAAGTTCAACGTGAAATACGACGGAGAGAACGTGCGGGTGGCTGTGACCGAAGGCAAGGTCAGGGTCGCCCCGCCCAAGCCGCTGTTCGCGTTTAAGTCAGCGCCGATGATCCCGCTGGAGGCCGGCAAAGAGGCCCTAATCACGCCAGAAGCCGACCGGCCCGCCGTTAAACCGCTGACGTCGGTGCCGGCGGAAACATGGCTCAGTGGCTGGCTCGCCTACGAAGATGTCACGCTGAGGGAAATCATCGCCGATGTTAACCGCTATCTCCCAGGCGAGGTCGTCATTTCCTCCGAGCAGCTTGCACAGGAGCGCCTGACCGCCTCCTTCCGTGCCGATCAGGCCGGCGCATTTCTCGAAAGCCTGCCCCGCGTTGTCCCCGTCCGGCTCGAAGGCCGGATTGGGCAGAGGGTTGTTCTGACCGAGGCTTCATCAGGCTAAACGCCCACCCCCCCGAAGAAATGCATTCGCAGCCTGTCAGATTACCCAATCGACTACGTCATTGAGGTGAAAGCGAGCCAGCGACAGGCGGACGAAGAAGACGCCGCGCTGGCTGCATCCAATGGCGAAGGGGGGGGATACCATGAGCCAGACGAACCGTTTCCTGTTGAGTTTGCGACGAACGACATCAACGATCGCTACGCTTGCAATGCTTGTTGCAGCCAGCGCCCATGCAAAAACCGTCACCTTTGATATTCCGGCCCAGTCCCTGGCCAGTGCGATCAACGAGTTTTCGCGCCAGAGCGGCCGGGCCATTACAGCGCCTGCCGCTGTTCTGCGAGACAAGACCGCACCAGCGGTCAAAGGGGCGATGACGCCGGAAGAGGCCCTTGAGAGACTGCTTGAGGGAACCGGGCTGCACATCGAAACGACACCTGGCGGCGCACAGGTGATCCAGCAGCGCGAGAGCAGCCATTCTCGCGCAGAGTCCCCGGAAACCACTCTCAGCGAAATCATCGTGACGGCACAGAAGCGCGAGGAGCGGATCAGCGACGTGCCGATTGCGATCACGGCGCTGACGTCGGAAGGGCTGGACGCTCGCAAGATCGAGGGCGGCTCGGAGTTGCTGCGGGCGATCCCCAACGTCAACTTCTCCAAGAGCAACTTCAGCATGTACAACTTCTCGATCCGCGGGGTCGGGACCAAG
>NZ_DATBUP010000154.1:0-1506 GCF_036515995.1 Pedomonas sp.
TCGGGCGTCAGCGACAATTATCTGCTGTTGCGGGAGCCCGATCTACAGGCCCGCATCGGGCAGCTGGCAGCGGCGCATGGCCTTGAGATGGCCTCGTTCGTCCATGATCCGCTGAACTGGAACCAGCCCACCTGGAACACCTCCCGCGCCACCGCCCGCGCCGCGCTTGAAGACGCTCTCGCCGCCAGCCTTGCCGCAGCCCGGCGTTCCGGCAGCCGCACCCTCTCCGTCGTCACCGGCCGCACGGATGCACCGCTTGCCGGGCAAATCCGCACCATGGCGGACCATCTGCGCTTCGCCGCGGACCGCGTCGCGGCCAGCAACGTCGTGCTGTGCGTCGAGACCACCCATCCCGCCTTCGCGCCCGGCCTGCTCATCGAGCGGCTGGAGGATGCGCTGGCGGTGGTGGATGCCGCCGATCACCCGCACGTGCGCCTGAATTTCGATATCGGCCACTTGGCTCTGCTGGGCGAGGATGTACTGGCCGCCATTGCCCGCAGCCGGGGCAAGATCGGCATGGTACAGGCGGCGGACGTGCCCGCCCCGCCCGCCGTCGGCCGTATCGAGCCGGGTGCCGGCGTGCTCGACTGGCCGGCCATTTTCGCAGGGCTCGAGGCTGCGGGCTACACCGGCCTCATCGAGCTGGAACTGGAGCCGGCCGGATCGGGTCCTGCGGGCGAGACCGCGCTGCTGGAACGGGCAGGCCGCTTTCTCCGCCGCGCCTGAGGCGCTACGCTAGAGCAGCTTTCGAGCAGGGTGGCACACCCTGCGCTTAAGAAAGTGCGACCAACAAAGAACCTGGAGCCGCGATCTGATGCAATCAGATCGGAAAAGGCTCTAAGCACAAGATCAAGGGCAGGATCAAGGGGAGGCACCGTCATGAGCATCGAGGAAAACAAGCGCATCGTGCGCGACTTCATGGACGCCACCAGCGCCGGAGACGTGGAGCGCATCGTTGCCGCCTACGCGGATGACGGCATTCTCCAGACCATGGGCCGCACGCTCATCTCCGGTACCTACACGCGCGAGCAGGTGGCCGCTGCCGCCGGGCATATTTTCGAGATTTTTCCCGAAGGCATCACCTTCACCATCCACGGCATGACCGCCGAGGGCGATCGCGTGGCGGTGGAGGCGGAGTCCCTTGGCCGCCACGTCTCGGGCAAGATGTACAACAACAAGTATCACTTCCTCGCCCAGCTGCGAGACGGCAAGATCACCCGCTGGACTGAATACTGCGATACCGAACTCATCACCGATATCCTATGCGGCGGCCAGCGTCCCGAGGGAACGGCCTGACCGCCGCCCTGCTTGGGGGCAGATTAAAGAACTCAGAGCGGCTAGATCATGGGCACGCCGTCTTCCCGCGCCTGCCGCCATTCGCGAAAGAAAGCACGGGCGATGAAAAACAGCACTCCGGCCACAACGGCGGGCCACACCAGAACATAAGCCGCCATCAGAAACGTCTGCATTTTTCACCTCCTGTTTACTGAGCCGGTGCGGGCTTTG
>NZ_DATBUP010000155.1:0-9205 GCF_036515995.1 Pedomonas sp.
CGGTGCGGCGGCGCTCAGGGCCTCGGCGAGACCTGCGGCGTCAGCAACCGGAATGGCTTCGCCAGCCTCGGTCGTCTCAGCGGCTTCGCCGGTGACGGCCTCGCCGCCTTCAGCGCCGGTGGCTTCGGCATGGGCCGTGAAGCCATGACGCTCGCCGCGTTCGCCACGCTCACCGCGACGGCGGCGGCGGCGACGACGGCGGCGTTCGCCCTCGGTGCCATGCTCGCCCGCGCCTTCGGCGTGAGCTTCGCCTTCGCCGGCAGGCGCCTCGACAGCGACGGCCTCGCCTTCGCCGTGGGTTTCCGCCTGACCTTCGCCATGAGCTTCGGCCTGACCTTCGCCGTGGAACTCGCCGTTGGTCTCGCCGCCCCGACGGCGACGACGGCGGCGGCGGCGACGGCGGCCACCCCGGTCTTCATCACCCTCGCCATGGTCGGCGTCACGGGCTTCGCGCGGCTCGCGGACCTCGCCGTCCGGACGGGCCTCGAACTCCTCTTCCAGCTCTTCCTCTTCCTCGACGATCAGATCCTCTTCCTCGGGCTCTTCGGCCGGGACGGGCTGGGCGGCGAGTTCGACCGGAGCAATGGCCGGCGGCGGGCCGGAGCGCTCGATCTCGTAGTTCGGCACGATCAGGTCAGCCTTGGGCTCGACCTCGATGGTGATGCCGTAGCGGTCCTCGATCTCGGTGAGTTCGGAGCGCTTGCGGTTGAGGACGTAAATGGCGACCTCGGCGGGCACGCGCAGCAGCAGGTGCGAGGCGCGGGCCTTGATCGCCTCTTCTTCCAGCGCGCGCAGCACATGGAGCGACGAGGACTGGATGGTGCGGATGAAGCCTGCGCCGTTGCAATGCGGGCAGACGTGGGTGGAGGCTTCCAGAACGCCGGTGCGCAGACGCTGGCGCGACATTTCCATGAGGCCGAAGTTGGAGATGCGGCCCACCTGGATGCGGGCGCGATCGTTCTTCAGCGCCTCCTTCAGGCGACGCTCGACATTGCGGACGTTGTTCTTGTCCTCCATGTCGATGAAGTCGATGACGACGAGGCCGGCCATGTCGCGCAGGCGCAGCTGGCGGGCGATCTCGTCGGCGGCCTCAAGGTTGGTCTTGTGGGCCGTTTCCTCGATGTTGTGCTCTTTGGTCGCCCGGCCGGAGTTGATGTCGATGGACACCAGCGCCTCGGTCGGGTTGATGACGATGTAGCCGCCGGAGCGAAGCTGCACGACCGGACGGTACATGCCCTCGAGCTGGGCTTCCACCTGGTAGCGATGGAAGAGGGGCACGCGGTCACGGTACAGATGCACCTTCTTGGCGTGGCTGGGCATCAGGAGGCGCATGTAGTCCTTGGCGGCGCGATAGCCGTGATCGCCCTCCACCCAGACTTCGTCCACATCGCGCGAGTAGATGTCGCGGATGGCGCGCTTGATGAGGCTGCTGTCCTCGTAGATCAGCGCCGGGGCAACGGAGTTCAGCGTCTGCTCACGGATCTCGTCCCACAGGCGGGTGAGGTAATCAAAGTCGCGCTTGATCTCGGTCTTGGTGCGCTTGAGGCCCGCCGTGCGGATGATGCAGCCCATACCCTTGGGCAGCTTCAGGTCCGACATGATGGACTTCAGGCGGCGACGGTCTGTCTGGCTGGAGATCTTGCGGGAGATGCCGCCACCGTGGGTGGTGTTGGGCATCAGCACCGAATAGCGGCCGGCCAGCGACAGGTAGGTGGTGAGCGCCGCGCCCTTGCCGCCGCGCTCTTCCTTCACGACCTGAACCAGCAGGATCTGACGGCGCTTGATGACTTCCTGGATCTTGTAGCGACGACGCAGGGAGGTGCGCCGGCGGCGCATGTCTTCCTCGGCTTCGTCGTGTTCATCATCGCCGTTGCCGGCAACGACCTCGGTGCCCTCGCCGGCATCGCCCGCTTCGGAGTCCTCGCCAGCGTCAGTGTCATCGCCGCCCTCGGCGTCGTCCTGCGCGGGGTCTTCGGCGTCATCGTCGTGATCGCCGGAGGTGGCGTGGTCCGCGTCGTCGTAGCGGCTGGCGGCGAACTCTTCCCGAAGCAGGGCTTCGCGGTCTTCGTGCGGAATCTGATAATAGTCGGGATGAATTTCGCTGAAAGCCAGAAAGCCATGACGATTGCCGCCGTATTCGACAAACGCGGCCTGGAGCGACGGCTCTACTCGGGTAACTCTTGCGAGGTAAATATTGCCTTTAAGCTGCTTCTTCGTTGCTGCTTCAAAATCAAATTCTTCGATACGGGTTCCACGCACCACGGCGACCCGGGTTTCCTCCGGGTGGCGGGCGTCGATCAACATACGTGTGGACATTCAAAGTTCTCCATGCGCGCAGCCGGGCGGGCGCGCTAAGGCGCCCGGCGCTCACGACTGCGTGTGTCTGTGGGCACAGCCGGCCGCAGGCGCGGCGCAGCGTAAAACGTTGCAGGGGACGGACGTTCAACGGCCGTATGGTCGAAGGCGCGGCGCAAGGAAGGTTCTTCACCCTTTCCTCAGCCTTCTCGCCCGACAATCGGCCCATTGATTTCAATCCTTGTCGTCAAAGCGTTCCGTTCAGCCTGACCTGGCAATACTTCGATCCCAACTGGGGGCCGGGTGGCAAGGGCACGGCGCTGACCGCGTTGAACTCCGAAACTGTAACATTTGGACAGCTAACACCAATTTGGGCGATCCACAACCCAACTCCGTGCATCGATGCGCCCGTGATATACAGTTTGTCGCCTCGGTGCTTGTTCAGCAAGGCTTGGCCGACTAATGTGCCGCGTAAACCAAGACACCAAATTAATAATTCCGGCAGCGTTTAGACTCCCCACAACAGCGGCAGCAGACGGGCGTGAGAGCAGGACACGAGACGATGAGCGGCATTTTGCCGGGCAACCGGGGCGGGCGTTTTCGGCAGGTCATGGGGCAGGCAACGGCGCAGGCGGAGAGCCGAGTGCGGTTCGGGAGCATGAACCTGGTGCTTGCAGCCCTGTTGTTGCTGCTCGGTCTAATGATGGCGGCAATGCCTGCGCAGGCAGCGCGCATCACCGGGCTGTCCGCCGTGGCGCAGGGCAGCGACGCCCACGTGATCATCGATCTGGATGCGGCCTTTGCCACGCCGCACATGTTCTATCTGGACGGGCCGCAGCGTATCGTGATCGACTTTCCGGGCACGCGCCTTGCCGGTCCGAACCGGGCGGAAGGCAGCGGGCCGGTCAAATCCGTGCGACTTGCGCAGAACACGCCGGAGCTCAGCCGTCTCGTGATCGATCTGGCCGAAGGGGGCGTTGCCAGCGTGGACCCGGCAGGGGTTCCCGGCCGCAATGCCCTGCGCCTCGTGGTGCGCGGGGACCGGCAGGGCTTTGCCAGCGCGCTGCGGCAGGGCCGCCGTGCCCTTGCTGTCGCGACACCGGCACAGGCGGCATCGGCGCCTGCCGCGACCATCCCGGCCGGGGTGCAGGCGGCGGTCGACGCCGCGGCACAGGGGCAGGCAGCACAGGCTCCGGTACAGACGGCGTCCATCGCCCCGGTGCCGACGCCGATGCCGACGCAAGCGCCTGCTCAGGTTCAGGCCCCGGTCATCGCGCCGTCCGGCCCGGTGGGTCCGGTGAAGCCGGGCGAGCGGCCGGTCGTGGTGATCGACGCGGGCCACGGCGGGCAGGACCCCGGCGCGCCCAGCGTCATCAAGGGGCGGTGGGAGAAGGAAGTGACGCTGGCGATTGCAAAGGCGATCAAGGCGGAGCTGGACCGCTCAGGCAAGGTGAAGGCGGTGCTGACCCGCTCCAACGACATCTTCATTCCCCTCGGCCGTCGTGTGGACATCGCTCGCGCCGCCGGCGCCAACCTGTTCATCTCGGTGCACGCGGACTCGATCGGCCGGCCGGATGTCCACGGCGCAACCGTCTACACCCTGTCCGAGACCGCATCGGATAAAGAGGCCGAGCGACTGGCCGCCAAGGAAAACAAGGCGGACATCATTGCCGGCATCAACCTTGGCGCGGAAAGCCAGGACGTGACCAACATCCTCATCGACCTCGTGCAGCGCGAGACGATGAACCTCTCCGCCGAGTTCGCGGGGATCGTGGTGCGGGAGGTGGGCAAACATCGTTATTTCCGCTCCAACAACCACCGTTTTGCCGGTTTCCGCGTTCTGAAAGCACCGGACGTGCCCTCCGTGCTGCTGGAGACGGGCTACATGTCGAACCTGGAGGACAGCAAATACCTGTTCTCGGAAAGCGGCCAGCAGGCCATCGCCCGGGGCGTGCGGGCAGCGGTGGAAGCCTACTTCCAGCGCACGCTCGCGCGGACATCGGTGGCCGCGGGCGCGCCTTGACCGGTGGTCGCAAAATTACAATCTGATGGAATTAACCGGGTACGGCGGGCCGGTTGCCAATCTGGGCGAAGCGCCTTAAACGCACTCGCCGCGACAGAGTAAGGAACGTCAGCGTGGCTGAACCGGGTCAGAACGAGCACGATCAGGACCCCTCCGACCGTCAGCAACGGGAAGAGGCGCAGGGCCGCCGCAAGGGCTTCGGGTCCCTCAGCCGTGGCAGGAAATGGCTGCTTGGCGGCGCGGGGCTGATGGTGGCCGGTCTGCTGGCGGGCGGCCTGCTCTACGCCTCGATGGCGCGCGACCTGCCCTCGGTCGAGGAACTGGCGGCCTACGAGCCGGACCTGCCGACGACGGTGCTTGCGGGCGACGGCTCCATTCTGGCCGTGTTCCAGCGCGAGCGGCGCGTTTACACCTCCTACGAGGAAATCCCCGAGCTGGTGCGCCACGCCTTCATCTCGGCGGAAGACAAGACCTTCTACAGCCACAGCGGCCTCGACTACGCCGGCATTGCCCGCGCGGTGGTGACCAACGTGCGCAACATGGGCAGCGACAAGCGGCTGGTGGGCGCCTCCACCATCACCCAGCAGCTGGCGCAGGCCATGAACCTGGGGCGCGAGGTGAGCTACACCCGCAAGCTGCGCGAGGCCATTTTGGCCAAGCGGCTTGAAGAGGCCATGCCCAAGGAGCGCATCCTCGAGCTTTACCTGAACCAGATCTTCCTCGGCCGGAACTCCTACGGCGTCGGCGCGGCCTCGCTGGCCTATTTCAACAAGCCGCTGGATGAACTGACGGTGGAAGAGGCGGCGTTCCTCGCCTCGCTGCCCAAGGGGCCGAGCCTCTATGGCCAGCCCAAGTACCGGGACATGGCAACGGAGCGGCGCAACTACGTTCTGGGCCAGATGCGCGACAACGGCTACATCACGCCCGCGCAGCACGACGCGGCGGTGGCGCACGAGATCACGCTGACGCCGGTGCGCTCTCGCGCCCGCTCGCGCCTTGGCGAATACTTCGTCGAGGAAGTGCGCCGCACGCTCATCGACGTGTACGGCGAGGACAAGGTCTATGGCGGCGGTCTGTGGGTGTACACCTCCATCGACCCCGAGATGCAGCAGGCGGCCGAGACCGCCATGCGCGACGGCTTCCTGCGCTACGAGCGCGCCCGGGACTGGCGCGGGCCGTACGATACCATCGAGCTGGGCGAGGGCTGGGAGAAGCGCCTGAACGCGCTGGACGTGCCGCTGGGCTATGAGGAATGGCGCGCGGCCGTGGTGCTGGAAAAGCAGGGCGGCACCTCCATTCTCGGCTTCGGCGACGGCACGCGCGGGCGCATGCCCCCCGACCAGGCGACCCGGCGCATGAAGGGGCAGCCCGCCTCGCAGCACCTGAAGCCGGGCGACGTCATTCCGGTGGCCCCGGTTGCCAAGACCAAGGACACCTACGCGCTGCGCCAGATCCCGCAGATTTCCGGCGGGTTCGTGGCGATGGACACGCTTTCGGGCCGGGTGATGGCGCTGGTGGGCGGGTTCGATGCCCGCCGCAGCCAGTTCAACCGCGCTACGCAGGCGCTGCGCCAGCCGGGCTCGGCGTTCAAGCCGATTGTCTACGCGGCGGCGCTGGACAACGGCTTCACCCCGGCCTCGGTGGTGCTGGACGAGGATTTCTGCGTCGATCAGGGCGGACGGCTGGGCGTGAAGTGCTTCCGCAACTTCTCCGGCCGGGGCACTGGCCCGCAGACGCTGCGCACCGGCCTCGAGCAATCCCGCAACCTGATGACGGTGCGCCTCGCCAACAGCGTCGGCATGCCCAAGGTGGCCGAAATGGCCGAGCGGCTGGGGCTGACGGAGAAGATGAGCCCGGTGCTGGCAATGTCGCTGGGCGCAGGCGAGACGACCGTGATGAAACTGGTGGCGGCCTATGGCATGCTGGCCAACGGTGGCAAGCAGATGAACCCGATCCTCATCGACCGGGTGCAGGACCGCCACGGCAAGACCATCTACAAGAGCGACAAGCGCAACTGCCCGAGCTGCGAGGCCACCGAATGGCAGGGCGAGGGCATGCCCCGCGTGGCGGACACGCGCAAGCAGGTAATCGACCCGCGCACCGCCTATCAGGTGGTGCACATGCTGGAAGGCGTGATCGAGCGCGGCACCGCGCGGCGGCTGCGCGACCTGGACCGGCCGATGGCAGGCAAGACCGGCACGACCAACAACTCGCAGGACGTGTGGTACGTGGGCATGACCCCGGACCTGGCCGCGGGCCTGTACCTTGGCTATGACACGCCGCGCAGCATGGGCAGCTGGGCGCAGGGCGGTACGGTGGCCGCGCCGATCTGGAAGCAGTTCGCCGAGGCGGCGCTGAAGGACGCGCCCAAGCCGCAGTTCGTCGCCCCGCAGGGCCTGCGCTTCGTGAAGGTGAACCGCAAGACCGGCAAGCTGGCCAACTACGACGGACCGGACGTGATCTGGGAAGCCTTCAAGCCGGGGCTGGAGCCGCGCCGCTTCGTCTCACTCGCCGGACCGCAGACCGTGCAGTCCGACACCGAGTTCGTCGAGACGATGGGCGGGATTTATTAACGGCGGCAGGCCGGCTGCCGCCTTGGGGGCGGGATTTACCAAGATCGGGGTTTGACTTTGCGGGGGACTTGTCCCCCGCGCCCCCCATTCGTTTTATCGGGCCGCGTCTGTTGATGGCGACAACATTCATCCCCATATCGATTAGAGATTGATGCGGACCTGATCTGCCGTCTCCCGGGAGGGGCGCGGCAGTATTCAAGCGTTGACATTGAGGGCGGGGTCTGGCTTTTCCAGACCTCTAAACCCCGACATGCGGGGCGTTCCTCCACTTATCGAGAGTAAGGACAAGATGCGCGCGGAAGCGGAAAGCTACATCCTCCAAACCAAGCAGGCGCTGGACCTGCTGAGGAGGTTTCTTTGACTGGGATCAGGCTCTAAGACGGCTCGATGAGCTGAACGCAGCGGCGGAAGATCCCTCGCTGTGGAACGATCCCAAGAAGGCACAATCCCTGATGCGCGAGCGCAGGCGGCTGGACGAGTCCATCACGGCCTATCGCGACATCGAGCGGGAGCTGGAAGACACCATCGGTCTCATCGAACTCGCCGAGGAAGAGGGCGATGAGGGCATGGTGGACGACGGCGTTGCTGCGCTGGCGGATCTCGCCAAGCGGGCGGACCGCGACAAGGTTGCGGCGCTGCTGTCGGGCGAGGCGGATGCCTCCGACTGCTACATCGAAATCAACTCGGGCGCAGGCGGCACGGAATCCAACGACTGGGCCGAAATGCTGGCGCGCATGTACGCGCGCTGGGCGGAACGCCGTGGCTTCAAGGTGGAACTGATCGACCGTCATGCGGGCGAACAGGCGGGCATCAAGTCCTGCACCTACCTGATCAAGGGCGAGAACGCCTACGGCTGGGCCAAGACGGAAAGCGGCGTGCACCGGCTGGTGCGCATCTCGCCGTATGATTCCAACGCCCGCCGCCACACCAGCTTTACGAGCGTTTGGGTGTATCCGGCGATCGACGACGATATCGAGATCGAGGTCAACGAAAAGGACCTCAAGATCGATACCTACCGGTCTTCGGGCGCGGGCGGTCAGCACGTCAACACCACGGACTCGGCGGTGCGCATCACGCATATTCCGACCGGCATCGTGGCGGCGTGTCAGAACGAGCGTTCGCAGCACAAGAACCGCGCCACGGCCATGAAGATGCTGAAGGCGCGGCTCTATGAAGCCGAGCTCCAGAAGCGCGAGGCCGAGGCTGCCGCCACGCAGGCG
The DNA here is from genome assembly GCF_036515995.1 of Pedomonas sp. Classification (NCBI taxonomy): domain Bacteria; kingdom Pseudomonadati; phylum Pseudomonadota; class Alphaproteobacteria; order Sphingomonadales; family Pedomonadaceae; genus Pedomonas; species Pedomonas sp. The sequence goes on from NZ_DATBUP010000155.1 coordinate 8,112, forward strand.
AGCAAGACCGATATCGGCTGGGGCCACCAGATCCGCTCGTACGTGCTGCAGCCGTACCAGATGGTGAAGGACCTGCGCACCGGCGTCGTGAACCAGCAGCCGCAGCTGGTGCTGGACGGCGATCTCGACGCGTACATGGCCGCGGCCCTGTCGCAGCGCGTGACCGGCGAGAAGGTCTCGGTGGAAGACATCGACTAGGCTTCCGCCAAGCCGTTGACTGGAAAAGAGGCCGTCGCTCCTGCCAAGGGGTGGCGGCCTTTTCCGTGGGGCGTTAAGGATCCCTTTGCCGGTCTTATGGCAGGGAGGGCGTCATGCGCAGGATTGACCATTTGCTGATCACCAGACCGGGCCGTGCCTGCCGGGCGGCCGTTGCCGTGGGGCTGCTGCTGGCAAGCGCCGCGCCTGTTGCAGAGGCGGCGAGCCGCAAGCGCGAAGAAGGCGCTAAGACCGCGCTGACCGCCGAGACGCAGGTGAGCCTTGGCCGCCGCTTCGAGGCGAAGGGCGACACGGAGACGGCGCTGGGCCTTTACCAGAAGGCGGTGAGCGAGAAGCCGGACAACGACGAGGCGCTGCGGGCGCTGATCGGCCTTGCGGTGCGCACCAACCGGGCGAGCCTTGTTCTCGACGAAGCGGTGCGGCTGGCAACCAAGCGCCCGAATGATGCCGAGGCGCAGCTGTGGCTGGCAACCGCCCTCAACGAGAAGGGCCGGCCCGCGGACGCGCTGGCAGCGCTGGCGGAGGCCGAGAAAGCGGGCTCCGGCCCCATGCCGGCGCTGATGTGGGCGCAGCGGGGCATTGCCCATGACATGGCGGGCAATCATCTGGAAGCGCAGCGGGCGTTCAGCCGCGCCATCACCCTGAACCCGAGCGACTGGCAGCTGCCGATGCGGCTGGCGCTGTCTCTGGCGTTGCAGGCCGACTACCCGGCGGCGCTGCGCATTCTCCAGATGCAGGTGAACGATCCGCTGATGGAGCGGCCGGTGCGCGAGACGCTGGCGATCATCTACGCGCTCTCCGGCCAGACCGAGCAGGCAACGGAAATCGCCCGGACGGCAACGGCCGCGGAACTGGCCGACTCGCAGCGGGGGTATCTG
>NZ_DATBUP010000156.1:0-11575 GCF_036515995.1 Pedomonas sp.
TGTCCGATGTCGTCCTGTCCACCGCGCACCTCGCTCCAGAAAATTGGTGCTCGGGAACGAATCATGAGCGACGCCCTTCGGGCAACGGCAATGAGTCCAGCGGAATCACCCATGCGACGATTTGTGGGTAATTGAAAGGGCACATCCTGGCAACGACGCTCAGGAACCGGAGGCAGACCGTCGTGCCGGGATGGCTGCTCAGACCGCGCCTCTTGGCAGATCCACCTCAACCAGCCCCGCCTGAAACCCCTTCTCGAACAGGACACCGACACCGTGACCAGAACCTAGTGGCAATGCCTCGGGCTTAGACGTGCAAGGTCAGTCATCTGCCCGAAGCCTCCATGTCCGTCGGACAGCGTCACTTAAAGTTTCTTAAAGAAACGACTCTAACCGACTTATTATAAATAATCTTTTCCGTACGCGCTTGTCGCCGCTCCGGTCAGAAACAGGGATGTCACCCTTCCGACATGCTCATCGATTTCGAAAGCGGTTTGCAACGGGCAGCCGAAAGCCAACCGGCGCTGAAATTCCGACAGGGCCATGGCTATAAACAGCTTGGTGTTATCAGTGGCCCCTTCGCGCTCAAGGCCGTGGTGCGTCAAGTAGGCTGCCAGCGGTTCCACCAGCCAGGTATTCTGGTTGGCATGGGCGGCAGCGGCAATTTCAGGAAACTCTGCACCCTCACGGTACACCACCAGTCCCAGTCCCAGACTGGTATCGCGTGCCAGGTACTGCATCAGGGCGGCCGCGTAGGCACGAAGTGCCTGTTCCAACGCCAAGCTGTCATTGATCTTCGGCACATCTGAATGGGCTGATCCTGCGCTCAGGCAGGCCTCGAACAGAGCAAGCTTGTCCGCATACCAATTGTAAAGCGTGCGGGTAGAGACGCAGGCCTGCTCCGCAATTTTGCGCATCGTGACTGCGCGGTAACCGGAAGCGGCAAATTGCTGCCTGGCAACGTCCAGCACTGTTGCCCTCTTCCGTTGCAACGCGCCGGCATCGGGTCGTCCCTTGCGCCTTGGTCCTGCCACCTTCTGCGTCATATCCAACTGAAAACCTCGTACCCTGCGATGATGCCCTCCTGACACCGGAGCCGATGTCCACGGCGCTGTATTGAAAAAACCATCAGTCGAAACAACCGGTTGCAGTCTTGTCCTCTCATGCCGTTAGAAGGCTCAAAAGGCAACAGGCCCGCACTCATGGATCAGATGATGGAGTTTACTTAATTATCTGATAAATATGAATTTATCTCATCCGCTTGAAAGCTCTTCCGGCATCCGCTGGAATATCCCGTCTCGTCGCGGCAATCGCGCTGATATTGCGCGGCCCTGAGATCCGCTTGCGCGCGCCGCTGCAGCTTCGCGCCGCCGACCGACCATGAAGCCCGCCTTGACGGGAGTTGTGCTTCTAGCAACGTGCGCCCGTCGCAAAGCGCATTGTGCGCTGCTCTTCCGGGCATTAAAGCTCCAGCGTACGCCTGCAGGCTCGGGCCGCTTCAGCGATTGCATCCGGAGGATCGTAGGTCGGACCACGACAGCCCCTGGATGCTGAACAGGAAAGCCTCTGGCTCGACGTAAGGGGCAGTCCCAGGAGTTCGGTACACGCTCAAGGAAGCGGGAGTTATGGCAGCCGTCTGCAACTTCGGGGTAAAGCAAGCCCCGCCGCATGCCTGGTAGCTGCGCAACACCGGATTGATACCGATCATGTCCCAGGTCAGCTGCCCCTCCTCCGGGATGCGGCCAGAGGCTGTTGCAATAACCTCGGCGGGTGTCCTGAAATACTCCGTCCGGATCAGCGGCCAGGGGCCATGGTCGCCGACAACCTTGAGCAAGCGGGCATGCTGATCTCTGGTTCAGGCGTCATCGACCAGGCGTGGCAGAGCAACAGAGCGGAAGTTCTGGGTCAGTTCGCGATCCATGACGTTTTTCCTTCCCCGACGGGGTGATCAGATCTGCATCTGAACGACTTCGTTGATGTGCCCTTCAGGGTCGAGAATGAAAGCAACTCTAATGCCGAACTCGGGCACCTCCCGGATCGGCTCGGGAACCGACCCGCCGGCGAACCTGGCACGCTCGCACACGGCATCCAGGTCTTGTGTCAGGAAGCCTTGAACCGCCTCGCCGGCTGGCGGCGCATCGCCATCGGTATAGCTGATCAGCGTCAATGCGGGGCCGCCCGGGTAGCTCGCCTGATAGGTGATCTCATCGATCTCCCGGCCCAGCATGACATCCTTGTGGCGGTTGAAAGGAACGAGGCCCAGAACCTCCTCATAGAATCTGGCCATGGCCCCAAGGTCACGGACGAACGTCTTGGAAAACCCGTAGGTCATGCCGTTCTTGCTGCCGCTCGGACGCGGATCATTCATCGCTCAGCTCCTTCATGAAAGCGGTCTCAGATCATCAGCGTCTGCATGGGACGGCTGGGCTCAGGCAGCGCGCCCTCACGTTGCTCCACCGCAAAATCCCCCTGGCGCGGCGAGCGCAGGTCGTGCCAGATGCGTGAATTGTGGCGTGGAATGGCAAGAATGACCTTCTTTTTCCCGTCCCTGCCAACATCGCGGTAATAGCCATGTGCGCGTCCACACTGGACCCATGCGGAATTGGCCAGGCTCGCATCCACATCCTCGACGAAGGCCGTGGTCGCCTCAGAGGTCACATCGAAGGAGGCCAGCTTGTCATCGACCATCCACTGCAGCAACTCGATGATATAGTGCACCTGCTGCTCGCTCACGACCGCGTGGTTGGCAACAAGGTAGCTGTAGGGCGCTCCCATAAAGACGAAGTTCGGGAACCCCGTGATCAGCAGGCCCTCGTAGGAGAAGGGATGGGGATCAAAGGCTTGCCTGAGCGTCTTGCCATCGATGCCCCGGATGTCGAACTGCCGCCCGAAATGTAACTCGTAGCCGGTTGCCAACAGCAGCACGTCGCACTCGATCCGGGTGCCATCGGACAGCACGACAGCGGTCTCGTCCGCAGCTTTAAGTTCTCCACGCAAGATGCTGACATTCGGTTTTTTCAGTGTGTCATAAAACCCGCAGTCGAGAATGGGCCGCTTGGCAAAGACGGGAAAGTCAGGCGTCAGCAACGCGACCATCTCGGGGTCTTCCGGAAAATGACTCTTCAGGTACCCCTCGGCCAGCATGCGCATGCCGTCATTGATCGGCCCGAAGCCGCCGGTCTGCCTGGCGTACTCCTCGTCCTTCAGGACCATGCCACGCATATCGCCCATTTGGCTCTCAAGGCTCTGCAGGCGCTTCCAGTTTACAATGAAGGGGATGTGCTCCATCGCCCAGATCTCGAGTTCATTGACCTGGGCATGGGCTTGCGGGTTAGGAATGATATGCTCCGGCTGGCGCTGCACGATGACCAGTTCACCGACCGTATCGGCAATGGCGGTTGCGACCTGGACACCTGAACAGCCCGTGCCGACCAGGACCACCTTCTTACCCTTAAGATCAACCGAATGATCCCATGCTGCCGAGTGGACGACCGGTCCATTGAAAGCCTCGAGATTATCGACCACGGGGTAATTGGGGTTGTTGTTGGGGCCAACCGCCATGATGAGGACATTGCATTCATGAGTTTCAGGATGGCCATTGCGCACAGCTCTGATGGTCCAAATCTTGCGGGCCTCATCCCAGTCAGCCCCTTCCACCCAGGTTCCGAAGCGGATGCGCTCCCGCAGCCCGTACTTGTCAGTCACACGCTCGAGATAGGATAGAAACTCAGGGCCACGCGGATAGTAGCGCGTCCAGGAGGCGTTGGGCTCAAAGGAGAATGAATAGACCCGGCTCGGCGTGTCAACAGCCGCGCCGGGATAGGTGTTGGTCAGCCAGTTACCTCCCACCTTGTCCAGTGCCTCAAGGACCGTAAAATCGAACCCGGCCTGCTGCAGCTTCACGGCCGCATTGATGCCCATCATGCCCGCGCCGACGACGATGACCTTGAAATCGGGCGGCGGCACGTCGCGTGGCTTCCGAACGCGGGTGTCGGTCGTGAAGCCGGCATGCTGGAATGCGACATCCACCGACATGTCCGGCAAGTCCCGGCCGAGCAGCAGACGGGACATTTTGCGGAACATCGGCATATCAAGGTGCGGCATGATCGGCGGCCTGCCGGCAGTGATCGCAGTGCGCAGCGCTCCGCGGATCTCGGCAGCAACGACAGGGTCGACCGGGGCATGCTCTTGGCGCGCATCAATGTCCCGGAACGCCTCAACGACGCTCTCCTGCCGGCCATCCAAGGCGCTCCAGTAGCGGTGCAACAAGGTGCGGTCGCCGGTCAGCTGGATCAGGACCATGAGGGCCATAATCGGGTCGAGCCCATCAATGGCGCGGTCAAGTTTCGACGATAACGCAAGATCGGCATCTGCCATGATACTCTTCTCCCCGCTGAGCCCTGCCTGCAGCCGGCCCTGATGCACCGGCCGACCCACTATCATGTAAGTGATTATTTACAACACTCGGTGTAAATAACAAACACCATGTCGGCGTCCGCACAGCCCGACCGCACGCGCCCCACGCCGCAGAAGTGCGCCGCCAAAAAGCATAAGCCAATAGGATCTAAAGGATTTTTCCGCGATGCTGCTGCACTATGGCAGGGATCATGAATTTCGGGGGGGATGAGCCCGCAGCTGCGTCGATAAGAGCATTTACCGGCCACACAGGAGGCAGGCCCTTCTGCCTTGCCTCAACAGGCAAGCACGCAGCACAGCGTCACAGTTTGAGCCAAGTGACGCGCCCCCTCCCCTTGCGGCGGAGCTGTCAGGCCTGCCCTGCGATCCGGCAGCCGCAGCCTCTGCATGAGGTGTGCCGGCACCAGCCGCACGACCCCTCGCGCGGCTGGCCTGGTGCGGCCCGATCCCTTAGTTCCAGGCCCTTAGTGCCAGGCCATGGCTCCGCACGCTTTGCGGCTCCCGGCTCCGACAGGACCGATTGTGTCAGATGACATGCTGGTCGAAGTCACTGAAGCTGTGGCAGATGTGTGTGTCCACGATCCAGTCCTCGCATTCGGGATCGAACCAGCGGTCAACTCGCGCCCAGTGATAGGGATGAAGCATGTAAGGGCCGTTCAACCCCTCAAGGCTTTCGTATTCCTGCTCCCATAGATGAGTCCAGGCCCGCGCGCCGGCCGCTTGCTCGACACGGCTCAGACGCCAGTTGCGGATGGCCGTGATGTAACGGGGCATCTGTCCCAGCTCACGCTCGAAAGCTTCGACCCGCTTCTGATCGACGCCCGGCTTTACGGCCAGAAACAATGCCCGGTAGATGCCGCGACCCATCTTCTCGCTCCGGCCGGCAACGAGCGGCGCTGCGCAGGCCACCCGATCGACAAGGCGGACCTGCTTTTGTGACAGTAAGGCGTCGAACGCCGCCTCAGCCTCTGCCCACGCCTCCTTGCTGGCAAAGACATGGTGCGCCATGACGTCACCGCCATTGTACACGCCGGACAGCGTCGGAGCGGCATGCACGCGGCTGGCCGCTGGAGCCGCTGCGCGCAGCGCGTCGGCAAATGCCACCCTGCCGGCCTCGCCTGCCTCTTCCGTCAGATGGATCAGTTGCGTTACCCTAAACATTAGACATCTCGCTCACGACCGCGCTCGCTGCGGCAAACTTGCGCGAGCGGCGCGACACCATCTTCTCGGCGCCTGCCCACCAGCCAAGGACCGCCGGGTCGGTGCGGCCCAGGGAACACATTCCCCACCAGGCGCCCACATTTGGCAGCGTCCAGGTGATGATCACCGTATTGGACTGATCCTCCAGCCAAATCGGCGGGCTGACCAGTACACGCTCCAGCGTCATGCCGCGCTTCTCGGCACCCGGCGCATAGCCGGTCATGTAATAGTCCAGGAATGCCTCGCCCTGCCCCGGCAGGACATCGAACTCATCAATTACATAGATTAGTTCATCGCTCACGCGGCCTGCTCCAGCGCCGGATTGACGGCCACAACGATTTTGCCTCTCACGTGGCCGCCCTCCACCCGGCGATGGGCGTCCGGCACACCAGCCAGGGGCGTGTCTGCCAGTTCGGCCATGCGCACCCTGCCCTCGGCATAGAGCTTTGCAAGAGCAGCAAGCTGCTCGGGCAACCGGGAGATTGCCTGCATGTTCGAGAGGATCTCAAAACCCTTGTCCCGGGCGGCTGCGCGCTCAGCCTCGCTCGCCTCTGAGATCAGGGATTCAATCTCGACATACCGACCGCCCTTGCGCACGATGGTGCCGGCGCGGGGCAGCAAAGTGCCCTGCCCGACTGCATCCAAAACAAGGTCGACACCGCCTGGCGCCCAGTTGTTCACCGCATCGGCAACGTCTTCCCGGCGATAGTCGATGGCGCGCTCGCAGCCAAGTGCACGCACATAGTCAGCATTGCCGGCGCTGCAGGTCACGGCAATACGCGCGCCAAGCGTTGCGGCAATCTGGATGGCGATCGTACCTACTCCGCCGGCACCGCCATTGATCAGTACGGTTTGTCCAGCTTTGAGGCCACCTACATCGACCAGTCCGCCATAAGCCGTCGTCCCAGCTGTCGGGAGCGAGGCCGCCTCCCTCAGGGACTTGCCGGCGGGGAGCAGCTGAAGCATGGCTTCATAGGCGGTTGTAAATTCGGCATAGGAGCCGTTCTTTCCAGTCCCTTGCTGCGACGTTCCGAAAACCAGATCTCCCACCGCAAGCTTCTCGACGCCAGGTCCGACCTCGACCACCCGCCCAGCCAGATCGAAGCCCAGCACAAAGGGAAAATGGTAGGTAATGTACTTTGCAAGCATCCCCCGGCGGGTCTTCCAGTCCGCAGGGTTAACGCCGGCATAGGCGACTTCAACAAGCACCTCACCCGGGCCTGCCTTCGGCCGTCCGATCCGCTCGACATGAAGCACATCCGGCCCGCCAAACTCGTTCAGGACAAGCGCACTCATCTGTTCGGTCATCTGCTCGGCTCTCCCAACGCTTTTCTGCCGGGTTACCGCCACGATGGCGGCGCGCCCATAACAGCAGGTTATCGTCAACACCCAACGCACCGCCCCGCATGCCCAAGGGGCATACTGGCGGACCAACACGGATCTGCCTGCCGGCAGATGGCTTGCAGCGTGCCCGGCAGTTCCCACCGATGTTGGCAATAGGCGTACAGGGCAGCTCTCAAAGCCGGTTTATCTCTTCCTGCCTGTCTTTATGCGGGAGCAGAGCATCACTGTGAGGACCGGCGCGCGCACAACACCGGACACTTTCGCTCATTCCCATTGCGGGTCCCCGGGGAGAGCCGTATGGTTGCCCCCATGCCAAACATCGATTTTACCGAAGCGTTGGTTAGACAGCTAAAAGCGGCATTGATCAGTCTGGGCGCTGACCAATCAGATTTTGCGGCATTGAACCACAAAGGAAATAGAGGGGCTGCCGCGTTTCCCCGGGTGTTCGGCGAGCACATGGAGGTGCTGGAACGCCTGTGTTGCCAGCGCGATCAGACGCCCGTCTTTGCCCAGCTGGCCGGAGAAATGATGTGTCGCGCCGTCATTCATTGCCCGGATTTGAGGGTCGTACTGGAGCGCTGCTGCGAGTTCAGCGCGATGATTGTCGGCTCGTCGCGCTGCAGCAGGCTGGTCAGGCAAGGCGATCTCGTCAGGTTTGAGATCGTGTCACGCTATTCGACCCGGGACGATGCAGCCATGCTGAACGATCTGGTGGGGCTGCACTATCATCTGGCTCTGCTTTCATGGCTGGGCGACAGGCTCATCGAGCCTGACGGCGTTCACCTGGCCTACCCACGTCCGGATCATCCGAGCCCGCTCCTTGAACTGTTCGACTGCGCAGTTCAGTTCGATGCCCCGTGCAACGCCCTGCTGTTCCGGGAGCCCTCCCTGCTCCGACCAGTCGTGCGCTATGCCGACGAGCTTGAATCAGTCATCGACGGGCTTCCCTATAACTTCATCATGAAGGCGATGGGACATCGCCGCCTGTCAGCACAGGTGAGGCTGCTCATGGCCGACGCATTGCGGCGGGGGCGAGCCGTTCCCTGTGAGAGCCTGCTTTCCCGTCAGATGGGAGTAAGTGTTGCAACGCTGCGCCGCAGGCTTGGTCGCGAAGGAACGAGTTATCGCCAGCTGCGGGTCTCGCTGCTACGCAATGAAGCCGAAAGGCTGATGCAGGATCAGGATCGCTCGCTTGCATCGATTGCACAGCGTCTGGGCTTTTCCGATGATCGTGCTTTCCGGCGCGCTTACAAGCGTTGGACGGGAACAAGCCCCTCGACGTCACCAGCTTATACCGCGGGCCGGGGGCGTGAGCAGTGATCCGCTCCTGCGGCCTATCGGTCCACAGCACTGATGGCAGAGAAAAAGCTACCGGTACGGCACCCGGCACCCGAACGACACCGAACCGCTGGTCCGCCGCTTGCTCCAGCGGAGGCGGCCGCCCTGCCTCAAATCCAGGTGCGCAGTCGATATGTGCTCGGTCTACCGTGCCTGAACCTCATCAAACGCACGATGATGCGCTGGATTGGCAGGCAAGTTTAGAATCTTTTCTGGGCGCTTAGGCGAACCGTGCGGCCCAGCGGGTCGATCTCATCGCGGCTGAACCCCCCTGGTGTGCTGCCATCTGCGAAGGTGACCCGCCGGTATCCGTCAAAGAGATTTTGAACATCGAACGAAATTCGCAGGTTCTTCGCCCACCCCGCATCGTTCAGTGAAGAGAAAACTTCATAGGGCTCGATGTGCAGTGCTAGATTATGGGTCATGAACGGCTTGAAATGAAAATCCTGAGATGGTGTCGTGCCCCGCAAGCGTGCATCCCCTGTCCAGTTTGCGCTCCAGCTTGCACCCATCCCCCGCTTCCCGGCAGTCACCTGAAGCGAGAGCATGTGCCGGGGCTGACCACCGTCTTCCCCAAGCTGGTCGATCGGCGCAATTCCGGGCCGGATCAATAATTCGTTCTCCAGCCGCCACTGATGGTTGAGCGAAGCCGTCACCATCAGTGGATCTGCCGGCCTGGCCTGGGCCCCGTCCATCTTTGCATTCTGGCCTGACTGCCAGCGCAGCACGATGCTGGAGGCGAGTTCGGCGTTGGTGTCGTGGGCAATGTTGATTGGGCGAGCATCAACCGCAATCAACCGCCCCTCTGCATCCCGCGTGACGCGTTCGGGAAAGGCCGCCTCGATTGCCGGGGTCAGCACCGGGAAGCCGGCAACGCCGCCCTTGGCGACAGTGCGGCGATAGGCAACGTTCAGCGTCAGCGCCTGGCTGCTGAGCGGCCGAACTTGCGCGCTGACCGCAAGGCTTTGGCGCTGGCCACGCTGAAGGTCGGGGTTGCCACCGATGGTCCACACCGGTTCGGCCATCTCCTGCCGGGAGTAGTCATAGACCCGGCTGATGGTCGAGATGATCGGACCATTGAGCTGCTCGAGCATAGGCGCCGTCTCGACATGGTCAAAAGCACCCCGCAGCTGGAGGGCCGGAAAGGGCGACCAGATAACGGTGCTGCCGTAGCGCTTCTGCAAGGGGGTGCCTGACATCGCCTGGCCGCTCATTGTAAGATCAAGGGTCAGGTCGCCGATACTGCTCTTCTCCCCGTCTACCCGGCGGGACAGCGGCAGGCTGAACGTTATCTGGCCGTCCATTTGTTCGCGTGTCGTCTTTTCCTGAGATATCAGGTCGATAAGCGTGTCGGCCTGCCAGCTCCTGGTCCGGTAGCGACTTGCGTTCAGCGCAAGCGTGGTCGAGGCAGGTCCCGCCGGCAGGCTGAGTATACTCTTCATAACGTTGAGGCTGGCATCGAGACGATCCCCGCGCGAACGATAACGGCTGCTCGCCAGCAGGTGCTCCTCCCACGGACCATAAGGATTGAAGGCCGGATCTCCGGCAGTGATGGAGGCCTGAACAGAGCTTACGTCAACCGCGTGCTCAAGCAGGCTATTGCTCCAGTTGCGCCCGTAATTGGTGGAAAAACTGGTCTGCCAACCGGCAATTGCGCCTGTCAGCGTCAAAGAGATACCTAGTTGCTTCGACGTATTGTCATTGCGCAGCACCCGCTCCCCATCGAACGGGCGTGTGAGAATAACGTCGCTGGCGAACGGCGACCAGGAGCTGCTTGCCGGGACAAGAACGGAGGCCATCGGCAATCCGCGCTGCCCGCGGCTTGTGTTGCGCGAAGCATTGATATTGAGCGACGCAGAAAATTCCCCGACCGGACGGCCAGCCCCTGCGCTGAACGAGAGGCTGCGCCTTGATGGCTGCAAGGTTTCATAATCATTGGGATCGAGCGGGTGCGTGCTGTTGGCAGTGGCGACAAAATCCGCAAGGGTGGGAGCACCAGCCACCGCCTCGCGCGGAATGGCGGCAACTGTGACCAGCCCGCCTGCCCCAAGGCTAAGTGCCGGATCGATTTCAGTCCCACCGGCGCTGGCGACGTATCCCACCCGATCCGCAGCCCCGGGCCGTGGCGGAATATTTCTTGCGCTTTTACGCAGGGCGCTGTCACGGGTTACGAAGGCTTGCGCGTTCCAGCGGGTGTCACCATTGATGGTCACCTGTCCAGCAGACAATTGGCCGCCGTGCTGCCCGCCCCGTGTTGCCCATGTCAGTGCCGCATCGAGATTCGTGCTGGCAAATTTTTGCTTGAGTACCAGGTTCACCACCCGCTTGCCGGAGGGCTGACCGTACCGGGCCGCCGCCTCAGGAGGCAGAACAGCCAGGCGTTCCAGTGCTTCTGGCGGGTAAGATAATACTGACTGGTCGAACCCTGCGGGCTTCCCGTTGATGAGCAGTGCTGGCGCATCGTCTCCCGCATTGATGAACGGCTCAAGCCGCCCCAGCAATTCCTGCACGCTGTCAGCGCCAAAAGTGGCGATCTCATCTTCGCTGAATTCGGTTTCGGGCGGTGTCCTGGCCTCGCCCCGGCGTCTGGCTGTGACGACGATATCATCGTCCGGCTTCGAGGCGTCGCTGGTAGTGGCGCTGATGGGCGCTGCAGCTGCAACGTCGATGGCGGCGCTGTCTGCTGCCGCCCCCGCATCACGATGTACCAGGCCGAAGGACGCGGCAGAGGAGAGCAGCCCGAGAAGGGTGATACGCACTCCATCGAACCGTGTCGCTCTCACCAAAACTGGGCGCCCTCAATTATCTACACTGCCACAAGCGGCACCATGGTGCCGTGCGCGCGCTCAGCATCGCACCCCATGCCACCAGATTTAACAAGAAACCTCAGTCGATTTTCTGGACCCATCCCTTGAAGGTACAATTGCCCGTGCCTGCAACTTTGGGCGGAAGAACAGCGTCAATGTTGAGGGTTGTTCCGGTCCATGTACCCGTCATGCTGCCCTGGCAACCGCCATAGACCCAGACCTCCGCGTCAATGCCAGTAATGGCGAAGGTGCCACTGGTTGCCCCGGTAGACGTCATGCCGTACGGCAGGTTCTGAAACCATGTATAACACATTGCTCCTGCCAGCCCAATGAAGCCAACCTGGGTGCCACCACTGCTGACCTCAAATGATAGTGTGCAATTTAGTGTAAGGCCTTTTGAAGCTGTAACTGGGCCGCGATACGTACCGTCCGGTGGCGCGGCATTTGCAACCTGCGAACCAACAAGCGCGGAA
>NZ_DATBUP010000157.1:0-36495 GCF_036515995.1 Pedomonas sp.
CTCGACACGTTCGTCGATTCCAGCTGGTACTTCATCCGCTTTGCGAGCCAGCCGGCGGACCAGCCGTTCGACCGGGCGGTTGCGGAGAGCTGGCTGCCGGTGGACCAATATATTGGCGGCGTCGAGCATGCCATTCTGCACCTGCTCTATGCCCGCTTCTGGACTCGGGCGCTGAAGCGGATCCGGCGGATCGACGTCGACGAGCCGTTCGAGGGCCTGTTCACCCAGGGCATGGTGACCCACGAGACCTACAAGGCGCTCGATGGCCGCTGGCTGGAGCCGGGGCAGGTGGAAAAGCGCGACGATGGCGTCTTCGAGAAGGAAACCGGCCTTGCCGTGACGGTGGGCCGCTCTGAGAAGATGAGCAAGTCGAAGAAGAACACGGTGGACCCGACCGTGATCGTGGATCAGTTCGGCGCGGATGCCGTGCGCTGGTTCATGCTCTCCGACAGCCCGCCGGAGCGCGACCTGTCCTGGACCGAAGCCGGCATTGAAGGGGCCTGGCGCTTCACCCAGCGCGTGTGGCGTCTGGTGACCGAGAGCTGGCCGCAGGTGGCCGCTGCCACGGCGCCGGGCGATAGCGGCGACGCCAGGAAGCTCCGTCAGGCCACGCACAAGGCCATTGAAGGCGTGACGGCGGACGTTGCCGGCCTGCACTTCAACAAGGCCGTGGCACGCCTCTATGAGTATGTGAACGCTCTTGCTGGTGCCAAGGACAGCGAGGACCTCGCTTTTGCCCGCCGCGAAGGCCTGATCACGCTGGTTCAGCTGGTTGCGCCGATGATGCCGCACTTGGCCGAAGAGGCCTGGGCAACCATGGGCTTCGACACGCTGGTGGCGGAAAGCCCGTGGCCGGTGGCCGATCCTGCCCTGCTGGTTGCTGATGAGGTGACCGTTGCCGTGCAGGTGAATGGCAAACTCCGCGACACGCTGACCGTGGCCAAGGGCATGGACAAGGCCGCTCTGGAAGCCGCTGCAATGGCATCCGAGAAGGTGCAGCGCGCCATCAACGGCGCACCGCTGCGCAAGGTCATCGTGGTTCCTGATCGTCTCGTGAACGTGGTGGTGTGATGCGCGCCCTTGCTGCCTCTCTGCTCATGATCGGCCTCGGCTCGGCCCTGGCCGGTTGTGGTCTTCAGCCCATCTATGCGGAGGGGCAGCAGGGCGTTGCCGCCCGATCGCTGGCGATGGTTGCCGTTAGCCCCATTCCCGAACGCAGCGGCCAGATGCTGCAGGCCGAACTGCTGCGCCGGATGCAGCCCGACGGCTCTCCCGCCTATCGTCTGGACGTGGTTCTGGAAGAAAAGATCGAAGGCTTCGGTATTCGCGGAGACGAATCCGTGGCGCGCGAGCGGGTTTCCATGACCGCCACCTATCGTCTGGTGGAGGTGGCAACGGACAAGGTGGTGTTGCAGGACATCGCCAAGTCTGACGCCGGCATCGACGTGGTGCGCAGCGAATACGCCGTGGTGGAGGCCGAGCGCACGGCCGCCGAGCGCAATGCCCACGCCGTTGCCAACCGTATCATCAGCCGTCTGGCGCTCTTTTTCCGCACCCAGGAACAGTGAAACCGGGTCCCGCCCAGATACAGGCAGCCCTGAAGCGCCTCGACCCCGGCATTCGGCTTGTCCATATCTTCGGGCCGGATGAGGCTCTGGTGCGCGAACGCGCCCGCATCTTCGGCAAGCAGGTCGTCGAGGACCTGTCGGACCCGTTTCTGGTGGTCGATTTCGACGGCAAGGCCGTGGCGGATGATGACGCCAAGCTCGCCGACGAAGCCGCCAGCCTGCCCATGCTGGGTGGCCGCAAGCTCATTCGCATCACAGGGCTGGCAGATGGCGGCCTGAAAGCCGTGGAAAGCCTGCTGGACTCCGGGACGGCGGAAAACCTCGTCGTTGCCATCAGCGGTGACCTGCCCAAGACCTCCAAGCTGCGCAAGCTGACCGAAGCGCACCCGCGCGCGCTCGCCATTGCCTGCTATGCGGAGGAAGGCGCACGGCTCACCACATTTCTGGCGCAGGAAGCACAGGCCCGCGGTCTGGAGCTGGACCGGGACGCCATCGAGCTGCTTGCCCGCGCGGTGGGCGCGGAGCGGGACATTGCCCGCAATGAACTGGACAAGCTGGCGCTCTACACCGGGGGCGGGCGGGTCACGTTCGAGCATCTGGAAGCCGTGGGCGCGGATTTCGGCCAGTCTAGCTACGACAAACTCATCAATGCCGTGCTTGGCGGCAATCCGGTCGAGGCGGCACGGCAGATCGATCGCATGGCCGAGGAGGGCGAGGCGGGCATTGCACTGCTGCGTGCCGTCAGCCGCCGCCTGTGGCAGCTGATGCAGGTTCGCACCCTGATGGCGGATGGCCAGTCGGTCGAGACAGCCATCGGCGCGCTGCGTCCGCCCGTGTTCTGGAAAGAGAAGGACACGCTGGCCGCTCAGGCCCGGCGCTGGAGCCAGGAGCGTGTGCGTGCCGCCCTGAACCGCCTGCTGGTGGCGGAGCGGGACATCAAATCATCGGGCAGTGCGGGCGATGTCATTGCCCACCAGAGCCTGATGGCGCTGGCCGCAGCCGGCAGCGGCAGACGCTGAACACCCATTACGCGCTCTTGCCGGGCCTTTATGAATGCGCCACGGTGACAGCCTTGCTTTGTTGGGGGCTCGGCAGAAGGGCGCAAGGCCAGTGACACACGTCGATATTATCGTCTCCACCTCTCCGACGCCGGAGATGTACAACGCCATCGTTGAACCGCTGGTAGCGTATAATACCCGTGCCGGCGGCCCGTCGGGACGGGAAGTAATCGCCCTCATGTTGCAGGATCAGGAGACAGGGTTGCATACCGGCGGGCTGTGGGGCCGGTTCGGCTACGACTGGCTGTTCGTGGAGCTGCTCGTTGTACCCGAGACACTGCGAGGGAAGGGCTACGGCATTCGATTGATTGAGGGCGCTGAGCGCATTGCCCGGCAGCGCGGCGCGGCAGGAATTTGGCTGGACACCTTCAATTTCCAGGCGCGGGGCTTCTACGAGAAGCTTGGCTTCAGCGTGTTCGGCGAACTGCCGGATCATCCACGCGGCGGTGCGCGCTATTTCATGCGCAAAGTGCTGGATGATACTGGTTTGGAGATCGGCCCGAACCGGTAGAGCCGGCACAGAGGCACATTCCCGGTCGGTTTCATGTTCCACGTGAAACACAGGACTTAAACTGCACGTCTAAGGCAGCGGCAATCTCACCTGCAGCCAGCCCAAGCAGTTGAGATTGCAGCGATGGCTGCTTTGCACTACGCCGATCCCCGGCAGGCCATTCTGCCGACGGGGGGGAAGCATTATGTTCAAAGGGATCGCATTGCCGCTGTGCCTGATGGTGGGCCTGACGCAGCCGGCCATGGCCGCTCCGCTGACCGAGGGCATTCTTGGAAATTTCATTGGCAGCTGGGCGATCAGCGGGAAGATCCGGGGAAATGACACGGTGAACTCCGCGGAGGTTCGGCCTCAGTTCGATGGTGCCTTCATCGAGATCCACATCAAGGATCCGGCGGGCCGGTCTCCCTACGAAGCGCGCGTGTTTCTTGGCGAAGCGGCAGATGGTGCCATTGTGGCCCATTGGCTGGACGGTACGGGCGGCGGGTCCTCCCGCACGCTGGGCCACGGCCGGGTTGTGGGCGACACAATCGAGCTGCGCTTTTCCTATCCGGAAGGAGAGCTGCGAGATCGTCTGGAGTATGACCGCGCTCGGGATCGCTGGCGGCTGCACATTGAGATGGGGCCGGAGGATCAGCCGAAAGTGTTTGCGGACTGGTTTTTCGGCCGCGCCAAGCCTCAATAAAGAGAAGGGCTGAAGGCCATGGGGTCAACCCCTCGGCCTTCAGCCCCTGTGTTCCGCTTCGGATAGCCCTGATCAGAACCGCTGCTGGGCCGTCAGACGCGCGCAGATATCGTCAAGCTGATCGAGGTTCTTGTAGCTGATGGTCAGCGTGCCCTGGCCATTGCGATCATTGATCGTGACTGCCAGACCAATGGTTGCGGACAGGTCACGCTCAAGCGCTACGGTATCTGCATCCTTGCCCGGTTTCAGGCGTGCCTCGCCCTTGGCCGATGTGGCCACGGGGGTGGGGTTCTTGGCCTCCTGCGCCAGCTGTTCGGTCTGGCGGACACTCAGGCCCTTTTCCACAACCTCATCGGCCAGCTTGGCGGGATCGGGCGTGGTGGCAAGCGCACGGGCGTGGCCCATGCTGAGCGCACCTTCGGCCAGCAGAGCGCGGACGTAAGGCGGAAGATCAAGCAGACGCAGCAGGTTGGCGATGTGGCTGCGGCTCTTGCCCACCAGCTTGCCGATCTCTTCCTGCGTGTGATGGAACTCATCAATCAGGCGGCGATAGCCTTCCGCCTCTTCGATGGGGTTCAGATCCTGCCGCTGGATGTTCTCGATAAGAGCGATTTCCAGCGTGGTGCTATCGTCCAGATCCTTGACGACGGCGGGCAGCTCGTGGAGCTGCGCCCGCTGCGAGGCACGCCAACGGCGCTCGCCTGCAACGATTTCATAGAAACCGGGGCGGTTCGGGGCAGGGCGGAGCAGCAGCGGTTGCAGCACGCCCTTCTCCCGGATGGACCGGGCCAGTTCATCGATGGCTTCTTCAGAGAAGTTGCGCCGGGGCTGCTTGGCGTTCGGGACAATCTTCTCGATTGCAATCCGCTGGGCCGAGAGGCGCACTGCTTCCGGAACGGCTTCCGCACCGCTGCCGGCCTGAGCAACGGCGGCAGCCGAGCGTGGCGCCGGGTTCGCAATGACGCTGGTGCCGAGATCCCCGAGCAGCGCTGAGAGGCCCTTGCCAAGGCCCGAGGGTCGTCTGGGTTCCGCCATTTTCTCTCTGGTCCTCACGTCGAAATCGTTCAGGCCGCTTGCGCGGATTCGTCAGCACGCCGCAGCATTTCCGAAGCCAGCTTCATGTAGGCCTCGGAGCCGGGACATCTGTGGTCATAGAGCAGCGCCGGTTTGCCGTGAGACGGCGCTTCGGACAGGCGCACGTTGCGGGGGATGACCGTGTCGAACACCAGATTGCCGAGGCAGCTGCGCACGTCTGCCGCCACCTGGTCGGACAGGCGGTTGCGCCGGTCGAACATGGTGAGGACGATGCCGGCGATACCGAGCATGGGGTTGAAGTTGGCCCGCACGCGCTCGATGGTCTGGAGCAGCTGGGTCAAACCTTCCAGCGCGAAGAACTCGGTCTGCAACGGCACCAGAACACCTTCAGCCGCAACCAGTGCGTTGATGGTGAGGAGGCCAAGGGACGGCGGACAGTCGATGAAAACGTAGTCGAACTGATCGCAGTGGTCTGCCAGAGCCTGCTTCAGGCGGAAGGTACGATGCTCCATATCCACCAGCTCGATCTCCGCGCCGGACAGATCAACGGTGGAGGGAATGAGCCAGAGGTTGGGCACAATGGTCTGGTGCAGGGACTCCGCGAGGGTGGTCTCGCCCAGCAGCAGTTCATAAGACGAGAAGCTGCGCTCCGTCCGGTCAAGACCCAAGCCGGTGGACGCATTCCCCTGCGGGTCCATGTCAATCACCAGCACCTTGCGCCCCACGGCGGCAAGGCCGGTGGCAAGGTTGATTGCCGTCGTCGTCTTGCCCACGCCGCCCTTCTGGTTGGCGATGGCAATGATCCGGCAAGCAGGGGATTGACCCGTCATTTCTTGGCCTTTCGTGCCACGCCCCGCGCCTCGACAATACGTCCGCGCGGGTCTGAAAGACTGGCATGGAGATCATACTCGAAGGCCCACTTTTGCTGGGCCTCGGCCAGTTCAGCCTCTACGTCCTGCCCCTTCAGGAGCAGCCAACGGGTCGATGATGCCGCGAAAGGATGGCCCCAGTCAAACAGTTGCGTCAGCTTGGCGAGAGCCCGCGCCGAGATGATGTCTGCCTTGAACGGCTTCATCGCTTCCAGACGCGCGTTGTGGATAATCACACGGTCATGCAGGGCGAGGGCATCCACGACGGCTTCCAGAAAACGGCACTTTTTGGCAATGGATTCAACGAGGTGAACCTCACCAACGCCCATGATGGCCATGACGAGACCGGGAAAGCCCGCGCCGCAGCCCATGTCCATCCACACCGTCTCTTCCGGTTTCTCGATGAGCGGGAAGAGCTGGGCGGAATCAAGGATATGGCGACGCCAGGCATCCGGCAGCGTGGCAGGGCCGACCAGATTGAGCTTGGTCTGCCACTCCTGAAGCATCAACACGTAGCGGTTGAGCGCGCTCAGCGTTTCACGTGAAACGCTGATGACATCGGTCAAAACTTCCGGACCGGAGGCTTCCTGAACAACTTCACTCATGCTGCGGTCCGACGGTTTGCGTGTTTCTTGACGTGGGCGAGGAGTGCGGTAAGGGCTGCCGGCGTAACCCCGGGCAAACGGGCAGCAGCGCCAAGTGTCGCCGGTCGTGCAACAGAGAGCTTCTCCCGCAACTCAGCGGACAGACCCATCACAGTCTTGTAGTCCAGCTCTGGCGGTAGAGTGAGTGCCTCGTCACGCCGGAAGGCTTCGATATCCTCGGCTTGGCGATCAATGTAAGTGGCGTATTTGGCGTCGATCTCAACCTGCTCCGCCACGCTGGGATCGACCTCACCCAGCTCCGGCCAGACCGAAACCAGCCGTGCCCAATCGATATTCGGATAGCGCATCAGCTCGAAACCGGTGCGGACAATGCCGTCCTGATTGACGGCAAGGCCGTGCTTGGCCGCCTGGTTCGGCGACAGCGAGCGGGACTTGATCATTGCATGCGCCCGCTCCAAGGCATCCATCTTTTGGCGGAAGGCCGTGGCACGCTCGGAACCGACACAGCCGAGAGCGATGCCGAGCGGAGTCAGACGCTGGTCCGCGTTATCCGCCCGCAACCGCAGGCGATACTCGGCGCGGGAGGTAAACATGCGATAGGGCTCGCGCGTGCCTTGCGTCGTCAGGTCATCGACCATCACGCCCAGGTACGCATCGGCCCGGTCAATCAGGAACGTTTCGACACAACCGCCCGCAGCCTTGGCGGCGTTGAGACCTGCAAGCAGGCCTTGGGCCGCCGCTTCCTCATAGCCGGTCGTGCCGTTGATCTGACCGGCGAGGAACAGGCCCTTTACCTTCAGTGTCTCAAGGCTTGGCTTTAATTCGCGGGGATCAACGAAGTCGTATTCGATCGCATAACCCGGGCGGATGATCTTCACGTTCTCCAGGCCCGGAATGGTGCGCAGAAATGCGTCCTGAACCTCTTCCGGCAGGGAGGTGGAGATGCCGTTGGGGTAGATGGTGAAGTCATCCAGACCTTCCGGCTCAAGGAAGATCTGATGGCTGTCCTTGTCCGCAAAGCGCATCACCTTGTCCTCAACGGACGGGCAATAACGCGGGCCAACCCCCTCAATCCGGCCCGCATACATGGGAGCGCGGTGAATGTTGGCGCGAATGATCTCGTGCGTCCTGGCCGTGGTGCGGGTGATGTAGCAGGATACCTGCGGCGTGGTGATGGCCCGGGTCAGGAACGAGAACGGAACGGCCGGATCATCGCCGGGCTGGGTCTCGAGTTTCGACCAGTCAATGGAACGGGCATCCAGACGGGCAGGGGTACCGGTTTTCAAACGGCCAAGCGCGAAACCGAATTTGTGCAAGGTGTCTGACAGACCGATAGACGGCGCTTCGCCCACACGGCCTGCGGGGATCTGCTTCTCGCCAATGTGGATAACGCCGCGCAGGAAAGTGCCGGTGGTCAGAACTACGGCACCGGCTGCAAGTCGTGTTCCGTCCGCCAGAACGACGCCGGTCAGGACTGGACCGGCTTCGGTTTCGTCACACGTAAGGTCTTCAGCCGCTGCACCGACCACCGTCAGGTTGGGATAGTTCAGCAGCATCTCCTGCATCGCCTTGCGATACAGTTTACGGTCTGCCTGGGCGCGCGGGCCTTGGACAGCCGGGCCTTTGCGGCGATTCAGCAGGCGAAACTGGATACCTGCGGCATCCGCAACCCGGCCCATGATACCGTCAAGAGCATCGATCTCACGCACCAGATGCCCTTTGCCGAGCCCGCCAATGGCGGGATTGCACGACATTTCGCCGATCGTCTCGACCTTGTGGGTAACGAGCGCGGTCTTCGCACCCATGCGCGCGGCAGCGGCAGCGGCTTCGCAGCCGGCGTGACCTCCGCCGATAACGATTACGTCGTAGCTTGGCATGATGGATCCATCAGTATGGATTCGGCGCAGGGAAGTCAAACGGGGACGTGGTGTTTCACGTGAAACGTTAGGAACGGAGCGTTCGTGGATAGGCGCTGTGTTTCACGTGGAACATCATGGAGGAAGGATAAGCCTCTGTATCGTCTGTGTTTCACGTGAAACACAGACCCATAGCTCCGTAAGTCGCGTAAAACCCTTATTTTCCAATGCAGAAATCACGGAAAATCACGTCGAGCAGGTCTTCCACATCAACCCGACCCGTAATCCGGCCGAGAGCGCGGGCAGCGAGGCGCATGTCCTCCGCCATCAACACCAGGTCTGGCTGATCGAGTGCTGCCCCAAGATGGGCGCGACAACTCTCCAGCGCGTGACGATGACGCTCGCGTGTCAACAAAACGGACTCGCCGCCGCTGAGGGCCTTGCCCGCCCAATCGGCAAGATGGATGACGAGTTCGCTCAAGCCTGCACCAGTCAGGACGGAGATGTAAAAACGGCTATCCTGCAGACCGGCCTCGACACCGCTTTCGAGATCGACTTTGGTGACGACGGCCAGCGTGTGAGCATCGGTGACCGCGGGCTCCTCGCCAAAGGGAGTGAGGTGCAGTCGCAAGTCAGCCGCTTCGGCGCGCGCCCGGGCGCGGGCCACACCTTCGGCCTCGACCGGGTCATCTGTTTCCCGCAGACCCGCCGTGTCGATGAGCGTGACCGGGTATCCGCCGAGGTTGAGGTGAACCTCGATGATGTCCCGCGTCGTACCGGCAATGTTGGAGACGATGGCCACGTCCCGTTTCGCCAGAGCGTTGAGCAGACTGGACTTGCCCGCGTTAGGCTTGCCGATGATGGCGACGCTGAGACCATCGCGCAGTCGCTCGCCCCGGCTGCCGTCCGCCAGATGCTGAGCAATTTCGCCGGACAGGGACTCGATCGCGCCGCGCACCTGTGCCGAGACATGCTCGGGTACGTCGTCTTCGTCGGAGAAGTCGATGTCCGCTTCCACGTAAGCCAGCGCCCGGATCAGCCGGGTACGCCAGCCCTCGTAAAGCTCCGTCAGCACGCCTTGCATCTGCCGAAGGGCCTGACGCCGCTGGGCTTCGGTTTCGGCATTGATCAGGTCAGCGAGACCCTCGACCTGCGTCAGGTCCATTTTGCCGGCTAGAAAGGCGCGGCGGGTGAACTCACCGGGTTCCGCCGGGCGCAGACCTTCGAGAGTTCCGAGCGCTGCCAGCACGCCCGAGACGACAGCGGGGCCGCCATGCACGTGGAACTCTGCCACGTCTTCACCCGTGAAGCTGGCCGGCGCGGGAAACCAGAGAACGAGGGATTGGTCGATGATCTCGCCGCTCTCGGGCGCGCGCAGGGCGCTCAACGCGGCGACACGCGGCGCGGGCAGAGCCTTCCCGGTCAGCTTCGAAACAGTCTCGCCCGCACGGCTGCCCGAGACGCGAACAACCGCAACGCCCGCCGGACCGCGACCTGAAGAAAGGGCGAAGATCGTCTCACTCATACCTGTCCTGCCTCAGCTGTCGACGCGCCGGGTTAAACTCTGCGCTCTTGTGCCACCGTTCCTGTGCAGAGGGGAGAGGGAAGTCGCACAAGATTTTTTACCGCCCTGCGAGTTTAGCCGTCATGATCCATTCCCCTCCAAGCCGCTGTTCGTGCTATGAAACCTGCCGGACCTGCGCAGGAGAGCCCGATGCCGACCCTTTCGCTTCACACCCCTGTTGGAGACATCACTCTATGCGAGGATGACGGCCAGATTGTTGCCGTCGAGTGGGGGTGGGGCAGCGATCAGGACGAAACGCCGCTGCTCGCCCAGGCGCGGGAGCAGCTGAATGCCTATTTTGACGGCACGCTTGAGCAGTTCACCCTGCCGCTTGCGCCCTATGGCACACCGCGACGCCTGCAGATCTGGCAGGCCATGCAGGCCATTCCTTATGGCCAGACCAAGACATACGGACAAATCGCAGCGGAGCTTGGCACGTCTGCCCGGGCCGTGGGGCAGGCCTGTGCCCATAATCCGATACCGATCTTCATTCCGTGCCACCGGGTGCTGAGCGCGACGCCCGGCTCTGACAACTACAGCTTTGGCGAAGGGGTGGAGACAAAGGCCATTCTGCTGAGCATTGAAGGCGCTGGCGAGGTTTGACACGTCATATTTACGGCGTATCTGATTTTTCTGAATTTTTGCAAATACATAAGGAGAAGAAAATGGGACGCGAAATTACCCTGACCGCAGCTGACGGCTCTGGCAGCTTCACCGCCTATCTGGCCGAACCCGCCAGCGGCACCGGCCCCGGCATCGTCGTCATCCAGGAGATCTTCGGCGTCAACCAGGACGTCCGCAAGAAGGCCGACGATTGGGCCGCCAAGGGGTATTTCGCCCTCGCGCCGGACCTGTTCTGGCGTCAGGAGCCGGGCGTGCAGCTGACCGACAAGACCGAGGAAGAGTGGAAGAAGGCCTTCGCTTTGCTGCAGGGCTTCGACGTGGAGAAGGGCGTCGAGGATCTGAAGATCACCATCGACGCGCTGCGCGAGGTGCATGGCTGCACCGGCAAGATCGGCACCATCGGCTTCTGCCTCGGCGGCCGTCTGGCATACCTGTGCGCCACCCGCACCAATGCGGACGCCAACGCCAGCTACTACGGCGTCACCATCGAGAACATGCTGGATGAAGCCGCCAACATTACCAAGCCGCTGATCATGCACATTGCCACCGAAGACAAGTTCGTGAGCAAGGAAGCGCAGGCCCAGATTCACGCGGCGCTGGACGATCATCCGCAGATCACGATCTACGACTACGAGGGTCAGGATCACGCCTTCACCCGTATCGGCGGCCAGCACTTCAATCAGGAAGCAACCGATCTGGCCCACGGCCGGACCACCGAATTCTTCGCTGAACACCTGAAGTAAGGGGTGAAAGGGCAAGTGTCCGAGGCCGGAAGCATCACGCTTCCGGCCTCACCCGCCCCTGAAGCGGAGCGGTCAGATCTGCCCGCGCAGCTGGATTGCATGCGCGTGCGCAAGGCCGGCATCGCCTCCGCCCATCGCGGACGCGCCTGGCCGGCGGATCCGGAGAACTGCCTCAGCAGCCTGCAGGCGGCATGGGACGCTGGGATCCGGCTCATGGAGGTGGATGTGGCCACCACCGGGGACGGAGCGCTCGTGCTGCTGCACGATGATACGCTTGAGCGCACCACGACCGGCCATGGCGCGCTGAACACGATCACGCTGGCCTATCTGAAAAGCTGCCGCCTGAAGGATCCGCACGGCAACGCAGTCGATGAAACGGTGCCGACCTTGGCCGAGGCCTTGGCCTGGGCACGCACGACCGGCGCTGCGCTCCAGCTGGACGTCAAGCCGCGCACCCGAATGGATGATGTCGTTCGCGCCGTGCAGGCCGAAGGCATGAGCGGGCAGGTGATCATCGTGACCTATCGCCTGTCATCGGCCATGCATGTTCATCGACTCGACCCACGGGTGATGATCTCGACGCCTATTCGCTCCACCGCTGATCTCCTCGCGCTCAAGCGGCGCGGATTTGATCTCTCCCGCCTCATTGCGTGGACCGGCACCAGCGAGCCCAATCCCTCGCTGTGGAGCGCCTTGCGCAAATATGGCGTGGAAGCCGCGTTCGGCACCAGCGGGCGAGCCCGTCGGCGGCTGGATGATCGTTTTCTGGTCGATGGTAATCCATCTGAATACGCCGATCTGGTGCGTCAGGGCGTTACTGTGGTTGCCAGTGACAGGGCCGAGGTGGCGCAGGACGTCATCGGCCACAGTTTCGAGAAATGCAGGGAGGCGACGCAATGAAGGCCATTCAGGTATCCCGTTTCGGCGGACCGGAAGTGCTTGAGGTGGTGGACTTGCCGACGCCCGCGCCGGGCCCCGGCGAGGTGCTCCTGCGTCATACTGCCATCGGTCTCAACTTCATCGACACCTATCACCGCAGCGGTCTCTACCCGCAGCCGCTTCCGTTCATACCGGGCTCGGAAGGCGCGGGTTTGGTGGAAGCGGTGGGCGAGGGCGTCACGCACCTGAAAACCGGGGACCGGGTTGCCTACGCCTGGGGCCCGTCTGGAGCCTATGCGCAGTATCGCACCATTGCCGCGGACAGGGTGGTGAAGCTGCCGGAAGAACTGGATGACCGCACCGTCGCTGCCAGCCTCCTGAAGGCCTGTACAGTCGAATACCTCGTCTGCCGCACCTATGCCGTGCAACCGGGCGAGACGGTGCTGTGGCATGCCGCTGCGGGCGGTGTGGGCCTGCTGGCAGTGCAGTGGCTCAAGTCCATCGGCGCGACGGTCATCGGCACGGCGGGCAGTAAGGAAAAGGCGGAGCTGGCCCGGGCTCATGGCTGCGACCATGTCATCCTCTACCGGGAGGAGGATGTGGCCGCCCGCGTTCTGGAGATCACCAGAGGCAAGAAACTGCCGGTGGTTTATGATTCGGTTGGCAAGGACACGTTCACGGCCTCGCTCGACTGCCTCGCCCCGCGCGGGTTGATGGTATCCTTCGGCAACGCTTCCGGTCCGGTGACGGGGGTGGATCTGGGTATCCTCTCCACCAAGGGTTCGCTCTACGTCACCCGCCCGACGCTGTTCCACTACTACGCAACGCCGGAGGAGCGGGAGACCTATTGCCGCCAGGTGTTCGAGAAGATCACCAGCGGCCAGGTAAAGGTGGAGATCGAGCAGAGCTTCCGGCTGGAAGACATGGCGGAGGCGCATCGGGCTCTGGCCGAGCGCAAGACGACCGGCTGCACCGTGATCGAGCCGTAATCAAGATAAGACGGGCCGGTGGGCTGCAGACGCGCCGTCAGGCCTTTAAAAAGCTCGTACAGACGAAAGCGGGTGCCTGAGAAACACGGGCACCCGCTTTTCGTTTCGCCTCTCAGCGGCCCGTTACGCGGTCACGAAAGGCACGACCTGATTCCAGCCATCCCAGATCATCGTCAGGGCGACATAGACGATCACCGCCAAGCCCACGAAGGCAAGCCAGCGGAAGCGGTCAATGACGCGGGCGATGAAGCCTGCGGCCACACCCATCAGGGCGACCGACAGCACAAGGCCGAACACCATCACCCAAGGGTGTTCGTGGGAGGCGCCAGCCACGGCCAGCACATTGTCCAGGCTCATGGAGACGTCCGCTAATGCCACGGCCCATGCTGCCTGAATGAAGGACTTAGGCGCTTTGACGCCCTCATCGCGGGGGAACTCGTCGTCTCCCTGCACTTCGTGCGGCTTGGCGGGGAAAAGTTCGCGGTACATCTTCCATGCCACCCACAGCAGCAGGAAGCCACCGGCCAGCAACAGGCCGATCACCTGCAGCAGCTGCGTTGCGATCAGCGCGAAGATGATGCGCAGCACCAGCGCGGCAAGGATGCCGATGAAGATGACCTTCTTCTGATCCTTGTGCGACAGGCCTGCAGCCAGTGCGCCCACCACGATGGCGTTGTCACCGGCCAGGGTGATGTCAATCATGACGACCTGAAGAAAGGCGCTGAGCACGGCCGGATCGGTCAGATTGTGCAGAATCGCTTCCACAACGAATCCTCTTACTCGAACTTGAGCTTGCCCTAACCCCTAAGGGACGGGCCTGGCTCCAAAAGAAAAAAGCGGCGTTCAATCTCTGAACGCCGCTTTCTGCTTTTTGCTTATTTCTTACTGGTTCATCGAGGAGAAGAAGTCCTCGTTCGACTTGGAGTCCTTCATCTTGTCGAGGAGGAATTCCATGGCGTCGACCGTGCCCATCTGCATGAGGATACGGCGCAGCACCCACATCTTGGAGAGCGTGGCCTTGTCGGCCAGCATTTCTTCCTTGCGGGTGCCGGACTTGCCCACGTCGATCGCCGGGAAGATACGCTTGTCGGCAACCTTGCGGTCGAGGATGATTTCCGAGTTGCCGGTGCCCTTGAACTCTTCGAAGATCACTTCGTCCATGCGGCTGCCGGTATCGATGAGCGCGGTCGCGATGATGGACAGCGAACCGCCTTCCTCGATGTTACGGGCGGCACCGAAGAAGCGCTTCGGCCGCTGGAGCGCGTTAGCATCCACACCGCCGGTCAGTACCTTGCCCGAAGACGGCACCACGGTATTGTAGGCGCGGGCCAGACGGGTGATCGAGTCGAGCAGGATGACCACGTCGCGCTTGTGCTAGACGAGGCGCTTTGCCTTCTCGATGACCATCTCGGCCACCTGCACGTGACGCGCAGCCGGTTCGTCGAAGGTCGAGGAAATGACTTCGCCGCGCACCGAGCGCTGCATGTCGGTCACTTCTTCCGGACGCTCATCGATCAGCAGAACGATCAGGTACACTTCCGGGTGGTTGGCGGTGATGGCGTGGGCGATGTTCTGAAGCAGAACGGTCTTACCCGTGCGCGGCGGAGCAACGATGAGGGCGCGCTGGCCCTTGCCCTGCGGCGAAATGATGTCGATGACGCGCGAGGACATGTCCTTGCGAGTCGGATCGTTCAGGTCGAGCGTGAACTTCTCGTCCGGATAGAGCGGCGTCAGGTTGTCGAAGTTGACGCGGTGACGAACCACTTCCGGTTCGTCGAAATTGATGGTCGCAACCTTGGTCAGGGCGAAGTAGCGCTCGCCGTCCTTCGGGGCGCGGATGTCACCCTCGACCGTATCGCCGGTGCGAAGACCGAAGCGGCGAACTTGGGAGGGAGAGACGTAAATGTCGTCAGGGCCGGCCAGATAGTTGGCCTCGGGCGACCGCAGAAAACCGAATCCGTCCGGCAGAACTTCAATGACACCGGCGCCCATGATCTGAACATCGGTTTCGGCCATCTGCTTCAGGATGGAGAACATCAGATCCTGCTTGCGCAGGGTCGATGCGTTCTCAACACCAAGCTCTTCGGCCATGGCCACAAGTTCAGCCGGCGTTTTCCGCTTCAGGTCGTGCAAATGCATAGCTGTGCCTAATGCTAGGGGTCCGCTGTGTGCGAGGAATGCATGCGGATATGTAAGGAGGAAGGGAGCCGGGCCAGGAAAGCTCGCGGCTGATAGAGCAGGTAAGCAGCGTCAGAAGGGAAGTCAAGCGTCGCTTAACAACGCAACCTGATCAAAACGGCTTCACAATAACCAAAATCACGATGACGACAACTGCCAAGGTAGGGAGTTCGTTGATAATCCGGTAGAACTTGGTCCCGCGCGGATTGTTCCCGGCCGCGAACTGTTTGCGCCACTTGGACAGCATGCCATGGTAGCCGGACAGCAGCAGGACAATAGCCAGCTTGGCGTGTAGCCAGCCGCCGCTCCAGCCGATGTCCGTGGCGAGCATCAGCCCCAGCACCCACGCCAAAATCATCGCCGGGTTGATGATGATCCGCATGAGGCGACGCTCGCGCTCGCGCCAGGTCAGGTCAATGGACGAGCCGACTCCGTGGGTCGCGTTCTCCTCGGCGTGATAGGCGAAGAAGCGGGGCATCATGAACATGCCTGCCATCCAGAAGATCACGGCGATCAGATGGAACGACTTTACCCACGGGTACGACCCGCCCAGAAAACCTTCCACGTTCTCTTACCTTCCCTGCAGTTCCGGCGCTGCTTTACCGACGCAGCCGCGCCAGGAGCTGCTCCACATGAGCCACCGGCACATCCGGCAGAATCCCGTGCCCGAGATTGAAGATATGCGGCCGTCCGTCAAGGGCTTGCAGAATGGCGTCGACGGCGCTGTCCAGCGCCTCGCCGCCCGCACGCAGCGCCAGGGGGTCGAGATTGCCTTGAACCGGCAAGCCCTTCGGCAGAGCAGCGTTCGCCCAGACCGGATCTACTGTCTCATCGAGGCCGACGGCGGAAACCCCGGTCTTCTCCGCGTATTCCACCAGCTTGGCACCCGCGCCCTTCGGAAAGCCGATGATGGGGAAGCCGGGGTGCTTCTCGCGGATGGCATCAACGATGCGCCTGGTCGGCGCGATGACCCACTGGCGGAACTGCGACGGTGACAGGGTGCCGGACCAGCTGTCGAAGATCTGCACCACTTCCACGCCCGCTTCGATCTGGCCGAGCAGGTAGGAGATGGTCTGCTCGACAATCGCATCGATGAGCTGTTGGAACCGCTCCGGCTCCTGATAGGCCATCGACCGTGCCGTTGCCTGGTCTTTGCTGCCCCGACCCTCAACCATGTAGGTCGCCACGGTCCAAGGAGCCCCCGCAAAGCCAATGAACGTTACTTCAGGCGGCAGGAGGGCTTTTACCTTGCGCACCGTCTCCAGCACGGCCTCAAGGCGCTCAGGAGCGGGCGTGAGCGCTTCCAGAGGTGTATCCGCCATGCGAGGCTCCATACGCGGGCCTTCGCCTTCCGCAAACCACAGGTTCTGCCCGAGCGCATGGGGCACCACCAGAATGTCGCTGAACAGGATGGCTGCATCGAAACCGAAGCGGCGGATCGGTTGCAGCGTCACCTCTGCGGCGAGCTCCGGATTGTAGCACAGGTCAAGGAAGGAGCCGGCTTCTGCGCGGACGGCACGGTACTCGCTGAGGTAGCGGCCGGCCTGACGCATGAGCCATGCAGGTGGTGGATCGAGCCGCTCGCCGGCGAGCACACGTAACAAAGGCTTCCTCTCCACTACCAATATCCTTCCTATAAGAATCTAAGAGTCTGAGGTTGTAGTTGTGCGGTTAGAATCGGGTTTATCCACTAATCCACAGCCTGGCCATGCTCCGTTTGGTCGCGTTTGTGAAGGGAATCCGGGATATAGGGAAAGTTATCCCCAATATCCCCAGGAAGCCTGAAATTTCATCCCCATGCGGACAGTTTGGGGATAAGTTGGGGGCGAATCCCCGGCTCCCGTGGATGGGTGTTTTATCCCCCGTTCGCGCAGTCCGCTTCCACACAGTTATCCACAGGGTTATGACCAGACTGCATCTGCATCTCGTATCGGACTCCACGGGCGAAACGCTCGAGTCCGTCGCCAAGGCCTGTCTCTCGCAATTTGAAGGGGTTCAGGCCGTTCGGCACTTCTGGCCGATGATCCGCTCGGAGCGGCAGATCGAGCGCGTCATGGAGGAAATCAGCCAGCGTCCGGGACTGGTGTTATTCACACTCGTCAACCCGATGGTGCGGGACCGGCTTCAGGGCCGCTGCCTGCAGCTCGGGCTGCCTGCCATTTCGGTGCTGGACCCGGTGCTTCAGGCGCTCAGTCAGTCCCTCGGCCAGTCCGCGCGCGGGATGCCGGGGCGTCAGCACCTTATGGACGCCGCTTACTTCAGCCGGATCGAGGCCATGCACTTCACCATGGCGCATGACGACGGCCAATCCGCCGAAACGCTGGACGAGGCGGACATCGTTCTGCTGGGCGTCTCCCGCACCTCAAAGACGCCGACGAGCATCTATCTCGCCAATCGTGGCTACAAGACCGCCAACGTGCCGGTAGTGCCGCAAATCCCGCTGCCGCCGCAGGTGTTCCAGCTGCGCCGTCCGCTGGTGGTGGGGCTCACCACCTCGGCCGAGCGGCTGGTGCAGATCCGCCGCAATCGCCTGCTCACGCTCAATCAGTCCACAGACAGCGATTACGTGCGCGAGGATGAGGTTGCCGCCGAAATCACCCATGCGCGCCGCCTGTTTACGCAGCACGGCTGGCCGGTTATCGATGTGACGCGTCGCTCGATCGAGGAAACGGCGGCCGCTATTCTGAATTACCTGGCCCAGCGCCAGGAAGCATTGAACGGGAGCGGAAATGGCAGTTGAGCAGGGGGCACCCGCTTTCATTCTGGCATCCACCAGCGCCAGCCGTCAGGCGATGCTGAAGTCGGCCAACGTGCCGTTCGAGGCTGTTCCGCCTTACGTGGACGAGGACGAACTCAAGATCAGCCTGCAGGCGCAGAAGGCATCCCCGCGCGCCATTGCGGATGCGCTGGCCGAAACCAAGGCGCTGAAAATCTCCTCCCGCATCCCGGGCGCGCTGGTGCTCGGGTGCGATCAGGTTCTCAGCTACGGCAAGGCCGAGATGATGGACAAGCCGCGCTCGCTCGAGGAAGCGAGAGAGCATCTGCAGCTGCTGGCGGGCAAGGAGCACAAGCTCATCTCCGCCGCCGTCATTGCCCAGAACGGCAAGCCGGTGTGGCGGGTGGTGGATACCGCCTCGCTCACCATGCGTACCTTCTCGCCCGAGTTTCTGGATGACTATATCGCCCGTGAGGGCGAGGCGCTGCTGAGCAGCGTCGGCTGTTACCGGCTGGAGGGCCTCGGCTCTCAGCTGTTCAGCCGCATCAATGGTGACTTCTTCACCATTCTCGGCCTGCCGCTGCTTCAGGTTCTGGAATACCTTCGTGAGCGCAAGGTGCTGTTGCGATGAGCTCTGATACCGTTTCCCAACGGCCCAATCCGCCGGTTGCCGGTGTCATCGGCTGGCCGATCAGCCACTCTAAATCTCCGGTTATCCACAGCTTCTGGCTGAACGCTCTTGGGATCGACGGGCATTACTCCCGCTTCCCCATTGCGCCGGAAGGTCTGCACACTGCCATCCGCGCCCTGCCTGTGCTCGGCATTCGCGGCGTCAACGTCACCATTCCACACAAGCAGGCGGTGATGGAGGCGCTGGATGAAATCGCCCCGGCGGCACAGGCCATCGGCGCGGTGAATACGGTGGTGGTGACGGCAGATGGCCGGCTCGCTGGTCACAACACCGACGTAGCGGGCTTTGCCGAGCCGCTGCGTGGCTACACCCTTGCCGGCCGTCCGGCCTGCGTGGTGGGCGCTGGCGGCGCTGCACGGGCTGTTCTGGCGGCGTTGAAGGGCATCGGTGTGTCTGATGTGCGGGTCATCAACCGCTCCGTGGATAAGGCGGAGAGTCTGCTGGCAGAATTCGCGCTGCCGGGCCGGGTCTATACGTTTGACCAGTCCGCCACGGCACTGGAAGGCGCGGCGCTGGTGGTCAACACCTCCAGCCTCGGCATGAAGGGCTACCCGCCGCTCGAACTGGATCTGGCACCCGTTGCCAGCGATGCGGTGATTTACGACATCGTTTACGCCCCGCTGGAGACGGACCTCTTGAGGCAGGCAAAGGCGCGCGGGCTGAGGACGGTGGATGGCCTCTCCATGCTCGTGGGGCAGGCGGCGGACGCCTTCCGGCTGTTCTATGATGCAGAGCCGCCGCGCGATGAAGCGACCGAGGCAGAGCTGCGGGCAAGGCTGCTGGCATGATCATCCTCGGACTGACCGGCTCCATCGGCATGGGCAAATCGACGGCGACGCGCATGTTCCGTCGCTACGGCGTGCCAGTGTTCGACGCGGATGCGGAAGTACACAAGCTGCAGGGGCCAGGCGGCAAGGCACTGCCTGCCATCGAGGCAGCCTTTCCCGGCACGACCGGTCCCGCAGGGCTCGATCGCCAGAAGCTGGGAGCCATTGTGTTCGGCAATCCGCAGGCGCTCCGGCGGCTGGAGAAGATCATCCACCCAATGGTCTATCAGGTGCGCCGCCACTGGCTGCAGACCCAGGCGCGGGCGCGTCGGCCGCTGGTGGTGCTGGACGTGCCCCTGCTGTTCGAGGGCAAGGCTGACAGGGTGTGTGACGCCACGGCAGTCGTCAGCGCACCGTTCCACATCCAGCGTCGCCGGGTGCTCGCCCGGCCGGGCATGACGGAGGAGAAGTTCCGTCAGATCGTCTCCAAGCAAATGCCTGACCGGGAGAAGCGCCTGCGTGCGGATTTCATCATCCCGTCGGGCCTTGGCCTTGCCCCCGCCAACGCTGCGGTTGAACGCATCATCCGTTGCCTTCACGGCCGAAAAGCGAGACAGTGGCCGCCTCGGCAACCAGGGTGGAAGGCGGGCTGGAAGGCACGCCGCCGGGTGCATTGCGCACCCTGACGAGGCGGCTCCATTGCCGATCGATATTGAACAGGCGGACAAACAGGCAAGATCAGAACCATGCGCGAAGTCGTCTTCGATACGGAAACCACCGGCTTTGACCCCGACAAGGGAGACCGGCTGATCGAAATCGGCTGCGTCGAGCTGTTCGATCGCCTGCCGACGGGCCGCACGTTGCACCTGCTGGTCAACCCCGAGCGCGACGTTCCGGCAGCCGCCGTCGAGGTGCATGGCATCACAACCGAAATGCTGCGGGATAAACCCAAGTTCCGCGAGATTGCCGACGAGTTTCTGGCGTTCATCGGCGATGCGCCGCTGGTGGCGCACAACGCCGAATTCGACTTCCGGTTTATCAACTGGGAGCTGCGCAATGCGGGCAAGGATATCGTCTCGACCCGCCGGATGGTCGACACGCTTGAGATTTCGAAGCGCAAGTTTCCCGGCGCCAAAGCCACGCTGGACATGCTCTGCAACCGCTTCGGCATCGATCGCTCCGCCCGTGTGAAGCACGGCGCATTGCTCGACGCCCAACTGCTGGCCGAAGTCTATCTGGAACTGATGGGTGGCCGTCAAAGCCACCTCGAGCTGGTCTCCGAGGCCAACGAGACGGTGGAGCAGATCAAGATTGTGCGCACCTGGCGCGCGCCGCGCCCGCATGAGGCAAGCGAGGAAGAACTCGCCGCCCATGCCGCCTTCCTCGACAAGATGAAAAAAACGCC
Organism: Pedomonas sp.; assembly: GCF_036515995.1. Lineage (NCBI taxonomy): Bacteria > Pseudomonadati > Pseudomonadota > Alphaproteobacteria > Sphingomonadales > Pedomonadaceae > Pedomonas > Pedomonas sp. The sequence goes on from NZ_DATBUP010000157.1 coordinate 20,741, forward strand.
GCTTTGGCGTCAGGCGTAGGCTGGTCCTTCTGATTTCAGAAAATCATCTGCAGGAGGGGCTAAACCCTCCTGCATAAAAACACCTAAAAATCAGATTACTCAGCCGCGGCAACCGGGGCAGGGGCTGTTTCGTCTTCGCTGCTGCCACCGTTGACGGAGGCGAGCAGCTTGCGCTCCAGCGCCTTGAGGCGGTTGGTGTTGGTGATCTTCGCGCCCATCAGGTCGGTGATGTAGAACACGTCCACCGCGCGTTCGCCGTAGGTGGCGATGTGGGCGGAGTGGATCGTCACCTTGGCTTCGTAGAAGGCGGAGGTGAGGGAGAACAGCAGGGCGGGGCGGTCCGTCGCGTTGATCTCGACGACCGTGTAGCGGTTGGACGCCAGGTTATCGATGATGACATTGGCTTCCACATGGAACACTTCGGCCCGGGCGCGGATCAGCGGCTTGGCGGCCAGCCGGTCCTTCAGCTTCACACGGCCTGCCAGCGTTTCGGTGATGGTGTCCTCAAGGCGTGCTATCTGGTCGGGCTCGTCAAACGTGCCGCCTGTGGCGCACTCGATGGTGATGTTGTCCAGCGCCATGCCATCGCGGGTGGTGTGGATGCGTGCGCCCAGAATATTGCCGCCAGCCAGCGAGATGGCCCCGGCGAGGCGATAGAACAGGCCGGGGTGATCGGCCGCATAAAGCGAGACGAGGGTGGTGCCGGCGTCCTTGTCCACAACCGTGGAGATGGAGAGGGACTTCTTCTCCCGGTCTGCCGCGCCCACCTGTTCGGCGTTGAGCTTGAGCACGTCCTGCGGCTCGGCGATCCAGTAGGCATCGAAGAAGCGGGTGCGGTAGGCGCTGAACGTCTTGGTTGACCAGCCAAGCTGTTCTGCCAGCTGGTCCTGCTTCGCGTCGATCCGCTGCTGACGGCCCACAGTCTTGTGACCAAGGCGCAGCACTTCCTCGGCCGAGGAGTAGAGCTCGCGCAGCAGCTGCGCTTTCCAGCCGTTCCACACGCCCGGGCCGACGGCGCGGATATCCACGCAGGTCAGCAGGAACAGCAGCTTCAGGCGTTCGGGGCTCTGCACCCGGTCGGCAAAGTCGAGGATGGTCTTGAAGTCGGTCAGGTCACGCTTGAATGCGGTATCCGACATCAGCAGGTGGTAGCGCACCAGCCAGGAGACGGTCTCCGTCTCCGCTGCGGTCAGGCCGAGACGCGGGCACAGGCGCAGTGCTACATCCGCGCCGAGGATCGAGTGGTCCCCCTTGCGGCCCTTGGCGATGTCGTGCAGCAGCACGGATACATACAGCACCCGGCGCGAGACGATCTTGCGCATCAACTCGGTGCCGAGCGGATGGTCCTGATCCAGTTCGCCCTTCTCGATGCGCGAGAGCAGGCCGATGGCGCGGATGGTGTGCTCGTCCACCGTGTAGTGGTGGTACATGTCGTACTGCATCTGGGCCACGACACGGCCGAAGTCCGGCACGAAGCGGCCGAAGATGCCGACCTCGTTCATCAGGCGCAGGGTGTTTTCCGGGTTCTGACGCGAGGTCAGAATTTCAAGGAACAGGCGGTTGGCTTCAGGGTCCTCTCGCAGCGCGGTGCCGACAAGGCTGGCGTCACGCGCTGCCTGCCGTACGGTTTGCGGGTGGATCTTGGCCTGATGCTGGTCCGCCAGATGGAACAGCTGCAACAGCCGCACGGGGTCGGCCCTGAAGAAGTCATCGCTGGGCGCGGCGATGCGCCCGTCCGCCAGCACGAAGCCGGAGAGCTTGCGTGAGCGCAGCTTCATGGCAGGCAGGCGCCACAGCGGCTGCTTCTTCTGGTTCTCCTCAAGATGAGCCAGGAACTGGCGGGTCAGGTCTCCCACCTGCTTGGCGATGAGGAAGTAGTGCTTCATGAACCGCTCGACGCCAGACGCGCCGGGGCGGTCGTTATAACGCAGGCGGTGAGCCAGTTCGCGCTGCATGTCGAAGGTCAGGCGCTCTTCCGCACGGCCTGCCAGATCATGCAGGTGACAGCGCACGCTCCACAGGAATTCCTCCGCCTTCAGGAACTGGCGCAGTTCCGCGGCTTGCAGCAGGCCTTTTTCCACAAGCTCGTCGACGCTGGCGGCATGGTGAATGTATTTGCCGATCCAGAACAGGGTGTGCAGATCGCGCAGGCCGCCCTTGCCCTCCTTCAGGTTGGGCTCGACGACGTAGCGGCTGTCACCCATGCGCTTGTGGCGCACATCGCGCTCGGCCAGCTTGTCGCGGACGTAGTCCTGCTCCGTGCCGGGAATGACATCGCGCCGGAAGGCGGCCCGGGCCTCGTCGTAAAGCTGCTCGTCACCCCACACGTAGCGCGACTCCAGCAGCGCGGTGCGGATGGTCAGATCCTCGCGAGCGTAGCGGATGATCTCAGGGATGTTGCGGCTGGCGTGGCCCACCTTCAGGCGCAGGTCCCAGAGCATGTAGAGCGTGGCTTCCACCACCTGCTCGCTCCATGGGGTCTGCTTGTAGGGAGTGATGAACAGGATATCGACGTCGGAGAACGGGGCCATCTCGCCACGGCCATAGCCGCCGACGGCACACAGGGCGAGCTTTTCGCCCTCGGTCGGGTTGGCGCGCGGGTAGAGCACCCGGGAGGTGAAATCGAAGCTGAGGCGAACGATCTGGTCCGTCAGAAACGCGTAGGAATGGGCCAGTTGCTTGCCGCGCGACTCGTCCGCCAGCATGCGGCGGCGCAACTCGGCGCGGCCGTCTTTCAGCGCGTCTTTCAGTATGGCGACGCACTTTCGCCGCAGATCCCCGGCGTCTCCGCCTTCCTCCGCCAGTTCTGCTATTCTGTCGGCCAGCAAGGGCCGGTTGATGATGGCACGGCGGTTGGGGATCTGGGCGAATAATTCTTTCATGCAGTCAGCCTACGTCCGATCAGGAGCCTGTGACAACGATATTAACTGGTACAGCAATTCGTGCGCCTGCCGAGGGGTCAGGTCATCGGGCCGCACGCCAGACAACGCTTCGCGAAGCGGGTCGGGCTTGTCTTCCTGCACAGGTTCCGGCGCAGGTGCAGCAGCGGCAAACAGGGGCAGGGCATCCAGCGCGGCCTTGGCATTGCCGGTATTGTTACCGGGCTGCTCCAGCCGGTTGAGGATATCCTGCGCGCGGCGAATGACCGGGGCCGGCAGGCCCGCCAGCTTGGCAACGGCAAGACCGTAGGAGCGGTCTGCCGCGCCCGGTGCGATCTCGTGCAGGAACACCAGATCGTCTTTCCACTGGCGCACAAGCACCGTGTACAGCGCGATGGCGGACATGCGCTCCGACAGCGCGGTCAGCTCATGGTAGTGCGTGGCGAACAGGGTGCGGCAGCGGGTCTGCTCGTGCAGGTGTTCCAGCACCGACCAGGCGATGGAAAGTCCGTCATACGTGGAGGTGCCGCGTCCCACTTCGTCAAGGATGACCAGCGAGCGGTTCGTCGCCTGATTGAGGATGGCGGCGGTCTCGATCATCTCCACCATGAAGGTGGAGCGGCCCTGCGCCAGATTGTCGGCAGCGCCCACGCGGCTGAACAGCCGGTCGACGATGCCGATGGTGGCGGCGCGGGCGGGCACGTAGGCCCCCATCTGCGCCAGAATGGCGATGAGCGCGTTCTGGCGGAGGAACGTGGACTTACCCGCCATGTTCGGGCCGGTGATGAGCCACACGCGCTTTTCAGGGCGCAGGTCGCAGTCGTTGGCAACGAACGGCTGACCCTGACGCTTCAGCGCGTTTTCCACAACCGGGTGACGTCCGCCCTCAATGTGGAAAACCGTGTCCGGCTCCACCTGCGGGCGGCACCAGTTGTCGCGCGCCGCCAGTTCGCCAAGGCTCGATGCCACATCCAGGCGCGCAATGGCCCCGGCGGTCGAACCGATGATCTGCCCGTCGGTCAGGATGGAGGTGCGCAGCGTCTCGAAATGCTCTTTCTCGAGCGCCAGCGCGCGGTCGCCCGCTTGCGAAATCTTGAGCGCCAGGTCCGCCAGTTCGCCGGTGGAGAACCGGACCGCGCCCGCCATGGTCTGGCGGTGCACGTAGTTCTCGTTGGCCAGCAGGGCGTCGGCGGACTTGGCCGGCACCTCGATGTGATAGCCAATCAAATTGTTGTGCTTGATCTTGAGCGTGTTGATGCCCGTCTCTTCGCGGTAGCGGGCTTCCAGTGCCGCAATTGCCCGGCGGCCGTCAGAGCTGAGGGCGCGCAGCTCGTCCAGCGCGGCATCGAAGCCGGGAGCCACGAAGCCGCCGTCCGCAACGTTGATGGGCGGTTCGGCAACCACCGCGCGGGAGAGCAGGTCGAGCAGTTCGCCATGCGCGCCGATGCGGCGCAGCTGGTCTTCCAGCATGTCGCAGGGGGCCAGCTTCTGGCTGGCAACGTCCGCCAGTGTCGCTTTCAACTGCAACGCCTGGGCAATGCCGCTGCGCACGGCGGCGAGGTCACGCGGGCCGCCGCGCCCCACCGAAAGGCGGGAGAGGGCACGCTCGATGTCCGGTGTTTCCTTCAGAATGTCCCGCGTGCGGGTGCGGATGATGGTGTCATCGAAGAACCACGTCACCAGATCGAGCCGCTGGCGGATCGAGTCGCAGTCGGTCAGCGGCGCGGCGAGGTCATCCGCCAGCAGGCGTGCGCCCGCGCCGGTCACGGTCAGGTCGATGCACGAGAGCAGGCTGCCCTTGCGCTCGCCGCCGGTAGTGCGGTTCAGCTCCAGCGAGAAGCGAGTGGCGGCGTCGATCGCCATGACGGTTGCCGCTTCTTCGCGCCGGGGAGCGGACAGGCGGGGCAGTGCGCCCTTCTGGGTTTCGTCCAGATAATCCACAAGCGCGCCGGCGGCGGCCAGCTCCGCCCGGTCGAACGCGCCGAAGCTGTCGAGGCTGGCGACGCTGAACAGCGCCTTCAGCCGGTCCGTGCCCTTCTGGCTGTCGAAACGGTGGCGCGGCATGATGGTGGTGGAGGTACCGATCACCTCGCACACCGCAGGCGGCTGAAGATTGTCAGGATACAGCAGCTCGGCCGGGGCAAGACGCGCCAGTTCCGCTTCCACCCGGTCAGGGCTCACCGCCATGGTGCAGAAACGACCGGTCGACATATCGCACCAGCTGAGGGCCAGAGCGCCTTGCGCTTCGCCCAGCGCGGCGAGATAATTGCTGGCGCGGGTGTCGAGCAGCGGCTCCTCGGTCAGCGTGCCGGGCGTGACGAGTCGCACGATTTCGCGGCGAACCACCGATTTGGAGCCGCGTTTCTTTGCTTCCGCCGGGTCTTCCATCTGCTCTGCAACGGCAACGCGGAAGCCCTGTTTGATCAGCCGGGCCAGATACCCGTCTGCCGCGTGAATGGGCACGCCGCACATGGGGATATCTTCGCCCATGTGTTTGCCGCGATGGGTGAGGGCGATATCCAGCGCCGACGCCGCAGCGCGGGCATCGTCAAAAAAAAGTTCGTAAAAGTCCCCCATGCGATAGAACAGCAAACAGTCAGGATATTCGGCCTTGACCGTCAGGTACTGCGCCATCATGGGCGTCGCTCCGGTCGTATCGGGCATGTTCGGTCTGATAGACGTGGCGGATGAGTTTCTGTACATCGGGTCCGTTTTAGCGGTGAGCGTCTAAGAAAGGGAGAGGGAATGGCAGGCGACAAGGATGTTCAGTTTAGTGACCGTGAGGCGCTGCTGTTCCACTCTGCCGGGCGGCCGGGCAAGCTTGAGATCGTTGCAAGCAAACCGATGGCAACCCAGCGTGATCTGAGCCTAGCCTATTCGCCCGGTGTTGCCGTTCCGGTCAAGGCCATCGCCGCCGACCCGGACACTGCCTACGACTATACGGTCAAGGGCAACCTCGTTGCAGTGATTTCCAACGGCACCGCCATTCTGGGTCTGGGCAATCTCGGCGCGCTGGCCTCCAAGCCGGTGATGGAAGGCAAGTCAGTGCTGTTCAAGCGCTTCGCCGACGTAGACTCCATCGACCTTGAAGTGGCGACCGAAGACGCCGACGAGTTCGTCAACGCCGTGAAGCTGCTGCAGCCGTCCTTCGGCGGCATCAACCTTGAGGACATCAAGGCTCCCGAGTGCTTCATCATCGAGAGCCGCCTCAAGGAGCTGATGAACATTCCGGTGTTCCATGATGACCAGCACGGCACCGCCATCATCTCGGCGGCCGGCCTCATCAACGCGCTCGAGATCACCGGCAAGGACATCCGCTCCGTCAAGATGGTGGTCAACGGCGCGGGTGCGGCGGCCATCGCCTGCACCGAACTCGCCAAGGCGCTGGGCGTGCCGCACAATCAGGTCATCATGTGCGACAGCAAGGGCGTGATCTATCAGGGTCGCACCGAAGGCATGAACCAGTGGAAGGCGGCCCATGCCGTCGTCACGGAAGACCGCACGCTGGCAGAGGCCCTGCGCGGCGCGGACGTGTTCCTCGGCCTGTCTGCCGCCGGCGCCGTGACGCCGGAGATGGTCGCAACCATGGCGCCCAAGCCGATCATCTTCGCCATGGCCAACCCGGACCCGGAAATCACGCCGGAGCAGGTGGCGACGGTGCGTGACGATGCCATTGTAGCGACGGGCCGGTCGGACTACCCGAACCAGGTCAACAACGTTCTGTGCTTCCCGTATATCTTCCGGGGTGCGCTCGACGTGCGCGCCACCACGATCAACGAGGAAATGAAGCTTGCGGCCGCCCGCGCGCTCGCCGAGCTGGCCCGGCAGGACGTGCCGGACGAAGTGGCCGCTGCCTATGGCGGTGATCGCCGCACTTTCGGTCCGAAGTACATCATTCCGGCACCGTTCGATCCGCGCCTCATCGAGTGGGTGCCGATGCGCGTGGCGCAGGCGGCCATGGAAACGGGCGTTGCCCGCAAGCCGATCGCCGACATGGAGGCCTATCGCACCGAGTTGAAGACTCGCCTGAACCCGACGACGGCGGTGCTGAACACCAGCTACGATCTGGCGCGCTCCGATCCGAAGCGGGTGGTGTTCGCAGAAGCCGAGGAAGAAAAGGTTCTGCGCGCCGCCATCACCTTCAAGAATGGCGGCTACGGTATTCCGCTGCTGGTGGGCCGCACCGAGCGGGTGGAAGCGGGTCTGCGCGCGCTGGGCGTGGATTCGGTTGAGGATTACGAAATCTACAACGCCCGCGTCAGCCCGATCACCGCGAAGATGGCCGACTTCCTGTACGATCGTTTGCAGCGGCGCGGCTTCCTTCTGCGCGACTGTCACCGCCTGGTGAATCAGGATCGCAACGTGTTCGGCGCGCTGCTGGTCGCTATGGGCGAGGCCGACGCCATGATCACCGGCGTTACGCGCCACTTCCGCCAGAGCCTCGACAAGGTGCTGCTGTCGGTCGATCCGAAGCCGGATCATGTCCTGTTCGGCATGCACATCGTGGTGGGTCGCAGCCAGACGCTGTTCATTGCCGACACGGCGGTGCACGAGCGCCCGGATCCGGAAACGCTGGCGGATATTGCCATCCAGTCCGCCGAGATGGTGCGCAGCCTCGGTCACGAGCCACGCGTCGCCTTCCTCAGCTACTCCAACTTCGGCAACCCGCGCGGCACCATTCCCAGTGTCGTGCGCGAGGCCGTCGCCCTGCTGGACGAGCGTCAGCCGGGCTTCGAGTATGAAGGCGAAGTGTCGGCAGACGTGGCGCTGAACCGCGAGCTGAAGTCGCTCTATCCGTTCAGCCGCCTTACTGGCCCGGCCAACATTCTGATCATGCCGGGGTTGCATGCGGCGAACATCACCGCCAAGCTCCTGAAGGAGATCAACGGCGGGGTTGTCGGCCCGCTTCTGATCGGCATGTCCAAGCCGGTCCAGATCGTGCCGATGACGTCGAGCGCGTCTGATCTGGTCAACATGGCCGTTCTCGCTGCGGCGGGCGCACTGCGCTAGGTCGCGGCAGGCACGGGCTGCCGGGCAAGGCCGTCGGGAGAGGCTGCCGGCCCGGCGCTGAAGGGGGAGTGAACATGGCAGGCAAGCCGTTGCTGTATTTCATCCACGGTATGTGGGCGCAGCCCCGGATATGGGACGGTCTGCGCGCTCATTTCGAGGCGGAAGGGTACACAACCCGGGCTCCGGCCCTGCCTGGCCATGATGTCAGCCCCAACGATCCCGCGCCCGATGATCTGGGAGACCTCGGGCTTGCGGATTATGTGGCGGCACTGGAAGCCGAGCTGCGGGAGATTGACGGCCCGGTGGTTCTGATCGGCCACTCCATGGGCGGGCTGATCGCCCAGATTCTGGCGGGGCGCGTTGCGCCTGCGGGCCTCGTTCTGCTGGCCACCGCACCGTCCTCCAGCATCTTCCCGCTGGCATGGGAGCCTATCCGTACCAGCTGGCCTGTTCTCAGCCAGTGGGGCTTCTGGGACGAAGCCGTGCCGATGCCGCGGGAAGCCGCCTTCTATGGCGTGTTCAACGGCGTGCCGCAGGAAGAGGCGGAGCGCGAGTATGCACTGGCCGTCCATGAAAGCGGCAAGGCGTTCTCCGAGGTTGCCTTCGGCTTCCTCATGGGCTCCAGCCGCATCAAGGTGGAATACGACCACATCCGGTGCCCCAGCCTTGTGGTGGTCGGCACGGAAGATCGTATCACGCCTGTCTCCTACGCCCGCGCCACGGCCCGGCGTTTGCCGCAGCCGGTCTGGTATCGTGAGCTGGATGGCGTCAGTCACTGGCTGTTTCACCAGCCGGTGCGGGACAAGGTGGCGAGCACTATCGATCAGTTCCTGAACGATATCCGCACCCACTGATCCGCTTACCCGCCCGAAGCCTATGCTCAGGATCCGCTGGCGGCCATCTGCTGCTCCGGTTCTTCGGGCTCCGGCTCCAGGGCAACGGTGGCGGCTCCGGCCGGTTTTACCCGAATGATGACTTCGATACGGTCGATCTCCGTGCCTTCCGGCGGGACGGGCAACTGGGAAAACACGATTTCGCCGGCGTCAATGTCGCGGATGTGATTGCCATCCGTCATGATCACGTGCTGGTGCGGTTCCACGTTCGTATCGAAGTGGCAGCGTCCGGCCTCCAGCACGACCTGCTGCAACAGCCCAGCCGCCGTGAACTGCCGCAGCGTGTTGTAGACCGTGGCGAGGGAGATCGGAACGCCTGCGGCGGTCGCTCCGGCAAACAATTGTTCAGCCGTCACGTGGCGTGGCTGTTCCCCCTGAAACAGCAGGGCTGCCAGAGCGATGCGCTGCTGCGTCGGTCGCAACCCCGCTGCCCGCAGCCGGCTGACAAGGGCTGCTGAAGGCTGTGTGCGCTGTGTCCGTCCCGCATTGATGCGCCCCATGCGCAACCTCCTGGCTGAAAAACGGGCGCGACTTTAACATTGCGCTGCCCATGGTTATAGATTGGAGTCGATAAATTGAAGTATTATATAATAAAACTTGCACGCTATGCGCGGAAAGGCTGTAAGATTAGAAATATTAAAAATTGAAATAAGGTTTGCATGTTCAGTTGAGATTGCGCGGCATTGAGACAGCTACGCTTATTAATTAGTGTAATTCTTTGTCTTGCACGGGCAACAATACGTCAGTTCATACTTGCGCCGCAAGTCCTAGAAGCCTCGGAAAACGGCCTTTTCAAACAAATGCGTTCTCCTGAGAGTGCGCCTGCGTACAACGAACCCATGCGGAAAATCGCCCGAGGCAGGCGGGAGATCCACGCCTACGACGACGTCTTCGCCCCGCATGATCCGGTGCGACCGTAATTCAACTAATGGAACGTAATGTCAGTTCAGGCGGCGGGTGGAGGCATCCAGCACCAGCGCGCGCACCTTGCCCTTGCCGCGCAACTGTTTGGCGGTGCTTTCCAGTGTCGTGGCGAGCAGGGGCACGTCAATTGGTCGGTTGGGACTGACATGCAGCCGCCCCATCTGCATCAGGGCGGCGTTGAAAGCATCGACGTACTTGATGCGCTGGGCTTCGATCTCGTCCTTGTCCGCCGGGGTCGGCACCTGCAGCGCCAGCGTCACCGACATCAGACCGATGGCACGGTTGCTGTCGAACAGCGTGACGATAATCGGCTCGAAGCGCACAATGTTGAAAACCGGTTGCTCGCTTTCATCCGACGCCGCCCGGGCAGCCGTGGGCGCACCGAGGCAGGCGGCCAGCGATACCACAAGCAGTGGAAGGAAACGGAGACGGCTTGGCATCAGGAACCGCCTGTCAGGCGCGCCAGAGCATCCTGATAGTTGGCGATCTTGTTGGTCCAGTAGGGCGAGACGCTGCCGCCGGCGCCTGCAGCGCCCGAAGCCATCGCCGCCTTGGTTTCGTCGTAATAAAGCGAGCGATATGCGCGCTTCACGGTCTCGACGGCGCTGCTCAGCGCGTTCTTCACATACTCGGCGGAAGCGGAGTCCTTCAGCAGCAGGCTGAAATCCAGGTCCAGCGCGAAGCTGCCGCCGGGCTTGTAGGCGGAGGCCTTGTCCTTCGCCTTCGGGTCCTCTCCGCCGACGCCGTACAGCACCTGGGAGTCGTACAGCTTGCCCGGCTCCAGCCCCAGCTTGGAGAGGGCATCCTCTCCAGCGGCCCCGGCGGAGAAGGTGACTTCCTTGCCGTCTTTTGCCTTGAACTGGAGCTTGGTGCCTGCCGAACTGTTGCTGACGGTCACGTTCAGGTCATTGCTGAACATGGTGCGGATGCGCTTGGCGAGCCGATCCATCGTCTCGCCTTCCTGAATCGTGATCTTGCGGGTGGTGTTGCCCACGCTCATCGAAAAGTGGTCGCCCACCTTCAGCCCGGTGTTGCTGAACAGGTCGCTCGACTGCTGCGGATTGAGCACGCCGCTGCGCAGGCCGAGCTTTTCCAGCGTGGAGGAATGACCCTGCGGGTTGAGCGCCAGCGAGACGCCCGAGGTTGCCGTCTCCAGTGTGCCGAACTGTGTTGTCTGCTCCACAGAGCCGCTGGCGGCGTCGAGGCGGGAGACGAAAGCATCCGTCGAGCCCTTCTTGCCCGTGCCTGCCATCACGCCGGTGGTGGTGCCGGTGACGTAGAACTCGCCATTGCTGGCGATCACGTCGCTGATCTTGTCCGTGCCGCTGCTGCCGAGGAACGTGTGCCCCTGCGCGACCAGCGCACCGTCCAGACGGGCGAGGAAGCCGTCGGCATTGCCCTGGTGGCTGCCGGTGGCTGGACCTGCGTTCAGCGTGGCGGTGTTGGTGGAGCCGACCACCGCGATCGTGCCGGTGGTCTCGTCCACGGCGATGCCGGAGAGGGTGGCCGTGCCGAGGTTCACCTGGCCCAGTTGGTTGCCGAGGTTCGCGCTGTCCAGCTTGCGCACGACGGCCTCGCCGTTTTCCGTGCCCGCCACCAGCAGCGTGCCATCCGGCCCGATGGCGATGCCTGCCACCGTGTCCTTGCCGCTGGTGCCGAACTGGGTGATGGACAGAATACGGCTGGGGATGTTCTCCACAACGCGCGGCCCGCCGTCGATCTTGGCGACGAATACGTCCGTGCTGCCCAGCGCGGTCTGGCCGCTGGCGATGCGGCCCTGCGTGGTGCCGGCAATGTAGATGTCGCCGTTGTCGTCGGTGGTCACGGCGGTGGCGGCGTCAACGGCCACGCCGTCCAGCTGTACGGTGAACTGGTGGGTGCCGTCGGCGGCGTAGCGGGAGACGAAGCTGTCCTGCCCGGAAAACACGTCGGTCTGGCGGGTTCCCAGCTTGGCTGTGGTGCTGCCCGCGATGACCACGTTGTCATCCTTGTCGATGGCAAGGCTGTAGCCTTCGGTCTCGCCCTCCGCGACCAGGCGGGAGTACACGACCGAGCCGTCAGGCGCGTACTTGGTCAGGAACAGGCCGTTCTGGCCGTCGCCCTTCTGGGTGCCGACATCGCCGGTGGTCGAGCCGACCACGTAGATGAAACCCTGGGAGTCGATGGCCGTGTCGCGCGCCGCCGTCTGGGCATAAACGGTGTGGTCCACCTTCTGCGCGGCTTCGTCGGTTTCCTCCGTCGAATCCGTCGCCTTGGTCTTGGCGTCCTTTGCCGGGGCGAGCGCCTCGGCCAGCTTGGTGCCGTCGGTGTCGATCCCGGCGACGACCGTGCTGTTGTTATAGCTGGGCTTGATCGCGCCCGTGGCATCGTCCAGCCGGGTCAGGCCGCCGATGGCGGCAGCGCTGCCCTTCTGGGTGCCGGTGACGACATAGAGAGAGGAGGAAACCGCCGGGTCGCCGAGCGAGATGGTCTCGACGGAGCTGCCGTTGAAACGGATGCCCCATTTGCCGTCCTTGTCCTGATAGGCTTCGGCGCGCGTATCATAGAGCGGGTAGGGCTGGCCCTTGCTGTTGAGGGTCGGGTTGCCGTCGGCATCCGTCATCACCACCGAGCTGATGGTGCGATTGATCAGGTTGACCACCGAGTTGATCGAGACGTTCCCCTCGATCTGCGACAGGTCGATGGTGAAGTCCTGCGAGCGGGTCTGGGTCTTCAGGTTGATGGTGAAGCTCTCGGTGCCGTCCAGACCCTTGATCGTGCCGCTGGCGGTCTCGGCGACCATGCCCAGCCCCTCGTACTTGGTCTGGGTCTTGGGGATGGTCACCGTCTCGAACTGGGACTGTTTCTTGCCGAACAGCATCTGCACCTGATCGGTATCGGCGGTGGCCAGATAGGACTGGATCTCGGCCAGCCCCTGCTGGAGCCGGTCGTTCAGCTGGTTGCGATAGCTGCTGGAGATGGTCTTGCTTGCGCCCTTCTCGGCAATGGCCGTCAGGGTGCCCAGCGCCTGATACATCTTGAACAGCGAGTCCAAGTCCTTGTTGCCCTTGGCATCGCTGAGGCTCGAGCTGCTCTTGTCGAACAGCGTCTTGCTCGCCAGCGCCTTGCGCACAAGGGCGTCGGTGGAGGTTTCTCCGCTGCCGGCATTGGCCCACGGCGCGAGCACGGCCGGGGTGGTGAAGTTCTTCTGGGCGAGGAGTGCCGTGACGTTGCTGCTGGCGTTCACAGGCGTGGCCAGCACCGACAGGTCCATCTGGATCGGCGTGAAGGTATAGCTGTTGCTCTTGCCGGTCGTGAACATGGCTGTCGCACTTTCCTCCTGAAGCTACCTTGCGGCAGAGTCGTTACCAAGCCGTTAATTAAGTGGCTGTCAAACCCGCAATATGATTGCGCCGGGTTGATGATACGGCCTCGTCCGGGTACACCGCGAAAAGAAATGGCCCGAGGAAAACTCTGATGAATGCGTTTGTCTGGCTGATTGCAGCTATTCTCAATCTTCTGCTCTATGCCATCATCATCAGCGCGGTGGCGAGCTGGCTGATCGCGTTCAACGTCATCAATCCGTACAACAACTTCGTACGGACCGTGCTGCACGCGCTGAACCGGATCGTCGAGCCGCTGTGCCGCCCGGTGCGCCGCGTCCTGCCGGACCTTGGCGGGGTTGACCTGTCGCCGCTGGTGGTGGGCCTGGGCATCATGTTCCTGCTGCGGCTGCTGCGCGACTTCTTTCCGGGTGCCTTCATGTGATGGCGCGTCCCGCTCAGAAGGCAGAAGGCGGCTTGCGCGTATCGGTACGCGTTACGCCCAAGGCCGGGCGGGACATGGTTGCGGATGCGTCCAGAGATGAAGCCGGGCAATACCGGCTCATGGTAAAGGTTGCGGCACCGCCGGCGGATGGCGCCGCCAATGCTGCCGTGGTGGCAGTGGTGGCCAAGGCGTTCGGCGTTGCTAAATCCTATGTGCGAATTCTTCGCGGTGATACCGCCCGCGAAAAACTGTTGTTGATCGAAGGCGATGCGGAAACCCTGTCCGCGCGTTTCGCCGAGTTGGAAAGGAATTCTTCGTGACGGCACGGGTGATTGACGGAAAGGCGTTTGCGGCGGGCCTGCGCGAGCGTGTCGCGGCTGCCGTTGCGAAGCTGAAGGCGGAGCACGACCTCCAGCCCGGTCTGGCCGTGGTGCTGGTGGGCGAGGACCCGGCTTCGGAAATCTATGTCCGCTCCAAGGCGAAGCAGACGGTCGAGGCGGGCATGAACAGCTTCGAGCACAAGCTGCCCGCGACCACCACGCAGGAAGAGCTGCTGGCGGTGGTCGACCAGCTGAACAACGACCCCAAGGTCCACGGCATTCTGGTGCAGCTGCCCCTGCCGAAGCAGATCTCCGAAGAGGCGGTCATCAACGCCATCGACCCCGCCAAGGACGTTGACGGCTTCCACGTCATCAACGCGGGCCGTCTGGCCACCGGCCAGTCCGCCATGGTGCCCTGCACGCCGTTCGGCTGCCTGCTGCTGATCAAGGACCAGCTCGGCGATCTCTCCGGCAAGACCGCCGTCGTCATCGGCCGCTCCAACATCGTCGGCAAGCCCATGGCCCAGCTGCTGCTGGCGGAAAGCTGCACGGTGACCGTGGCCCACTCCCGCACGAAGGACCTTCCCGCAGTCGTCCGTCAGGCCGACATCGTGGTGGCCGCCGTCGGCCGTCCGCTAATGGTGAAGGGGGACTGGATCAAGCCGGGCGCGGTCGTCGTGGACGTGGGCATCAACCGCATCCCGGCCCCCGAGAAGGGCGAGGGCGCAACCCGCGTGGTGGGCGACGTGGACTATGCCGAGGTGGCGGAAGTCGCCGGCGCGGTCACGCCGGTGCCGGGCGGCGTCGGCCCCATGACCATCGCCTGCCTGCTGCGCAACGCGACGGTCGCCGCCTGCCGCCAGGCAGGGCTGCCTGATCCGGAGGGCCTGTGAGCTTCGATCTCTTCCTGACGGCGTTCATCCCGGCGTTCGCCACCCTTCTGGTGGCGATCGATCCGCCGGGCTGCGTGCCCATCTTCGCCAGCCTGACGAGCCAGACCTCGCGGGCGCATCAGAAGGTCATGGCGATCCGCTCGGTGATGATCGCCACCTTCCTGCTGATCGCGTTCGCCTTCGTCGGCAACCCGCTGCTCGGCGCGCTCGGCATCAGCATGGACGCGTTCCGCACCGCGGGCGGCATCCTGCTGTTCATGATCGCGCTCGACATGGTGTTCGAGAAGCGCACCGAGCGCCGCGAGCACCGGGCCGAGAAGGTGGCCAAGGAAGCGGAAGACAAGCACCACCCGATGGAAGAGGAAGACATCTCCGTCTTCCCCATGGCCATGCCCATGCTGGCCGGGCCGGGCTCCATCGCCTCCATCGTGCTGCTGATGACCCAGTCCCAGGGCAACTGGGCGGCACAGGCAGGCGTCCTCGCGGCGCTGCTCACCGTGCTCGCCATCACCCTCGTCGGCCTCATCGCGGCAGGCCCGCTGCTCAAGATCATGGGCAAGACCGTCTCCGCCGTCATCAGCCGCCTGCTCGGCGTCATCCTCGCCGCACTCGCCGCCCAGTTCGTGTTCGACGGCATCAAGCACGCCTTCATGGGCTGATGCGCTGATCTGCTGGCTTTAATTCATTATATTTATTTAGGATTTCGCAGGAGGGTCTCAACCCTCCTGCACCTCCCTTGCGTTTTAACGGGACGTGCGTGGCATATTCTGCGGTGCGACCTGATCCTGTGGTTTCTTCCTTTCCGTTTCTTGCCTCTGCTTGGGATTTGCCGGGGGTCGAGGGAGCTTTACGGTGACCGGGGAGTCAGGGGGTTTCCAGAGCGTGAGGCAGAGCAATTATATCAATTGTTGGGATGAGATGCCCGAGGCCCCTCAGGCGGTTATCAGGCTGCCCGCGCGGGACGGCGCGAGCCGGAACGCTTTTGCACACTGAACGCTAGACGACCCTCGTCCCCCCGGCGGGGAACCTCTACAACCCCTACCCTGACGGCTTGACCGGCCTTGTCACCACGTCCGGCCGCCCTGTGCT